>CAZFJD010000027.1:14497-17103 GCA_964518775.1 uncultured Syntrophaceae bacterium | reverse complement strand
GTGCTTTTCATAGCGATGATGATGACGACAAAACACATGGCATCCAAGAAGGCTTTCTGGGCTTCAGACTTGGAAAGTAACGTCCCCAGATTCGTAAGTCATTTCATTTCGCTTTCTCCGCATCGTTTCAAACTTTTCAGTGAGCTCTCTGTAGGGGTCGCCTAATAGAGCATTTGTCATTTCCACAACCGTCTTGTGTTGTGCCCCGTCATCAGGAACATATCCTTTTAATAACATCAGCGCCCTTCCTGCTTTGAGCATGGCGTTGTAAGCTAATAAAAAGGTTGCCCTTTCTGCAAGGTGAGTAATCTTCTTGGCTTCGTCGAGATCGAGCATCGCCTCTTTTAATAAAGATTCTATCTGAACAAATCCTGCTTTCTGCTTTCTGATCTTACCTTCTCTTTCCAGTCGTTTGATCAGCTTATCCAGCATTCAGTGTACCCTTCAAAATGAGGATTTTACCTTTCAAAACCAGGTTGAGGAAACCTCCATCTTTCTTTTCCTCTTTTTCAAATTCTTCTCTGGTATAGGAAGTAAAGTTGATCTCTCTGTTCAATTTCGATTCAAGGCCACGAATATCATGAGTAAATTTATTCTGCGGAAACTCACCGACCACTACAAGATCTATATCCGAGGCCTTTTTCTCCTCATCTTTAGCGTAGGACCCATAAATAAAAGCCAGGGATATCCCTGCAAATCTTGAAACAGCCTCTTTGAGGCTTCCCTCCACGCCCTCTGTTTTAAAAATAATCTTTTTAAGCTCTCTAAACAGAGGATACCTTTTATTAAGGGAAAAAAATTTGACCCTTCCTTTGGTCATCGAAATGTATAATCCCTCATCCTCCAGTTTTCTCAGCTCCCTCGAAAGATTACCTGGATCTTCATCGATGAGACTGGAGAGCTCTCTTACGTAGTAATTTTCATCGGGATGGGTAAAGGAATAGGTCAACAATTTCCTTCTTAATTTCGTATTCAGCAACACACCCATAGCCTCATCCATTTTGTTGTAGATTTTACATCATTTGTTGTAAATTATACAACACACTTCAACTTATTCAGGGATTCTCTTTTGGGAGTCTAAAAAACAAAAAAGCCTATTTCCCCATAATGATTTCCAATTTGGGGGTCAGGTCTTGTTTTTTGATGTTACGAGAAAATTCGCCAGTAAAGACCTTTCCCTTTCCCCTCATCCACCCTCACCTTTCAATTTTTCAGGAGTGCTTTCTTCGAGCCAGAGTTTACAAATATTTTTCCAGCCGATCCTACGCCATTTCCTAAAAATTTCTTTCAATTCATCCAGATCTTTTGCGTTGAGAAGATTCTTCTGACAAGCTCTTAAATCTTCAATCGGTGCAATCGCTGGCATGGTTTATCTCTCTGATTCCTTGTCTTGTGCCCCTGCCTACCGGCAGGCCCTTAACCGGGCTGGTACAAGGCAGGTTCTCCATCACAAGAGAGGGGAAGAAAATTATCAAAATACCTAATTCACTACCTAATTCATTGGGTATTACCTATTTCCACTTAGCTATTCTCTCCCATTCAGCGTTCTGTCCTCTGCCAAGGCATTTCACTTTCCCAGACGAGCGCATATGCTTCAATATAGAACGAACCAGGTCCAGGCTCACACTCGGACATTCCTTCTGAATATCGGAAATCCGAAACGGACCCTGTTTCCGTCCGATAGCGCTAATGACTAGCTCTGTTTTAGCACCTTTGGGAGAAGTGATCTGTCCGACTCTTTCTTCAAATTCTTTATAAGCAGTTTTAAGAATATAAAGAAAATAATTTATATAAGGCCAAGGATCGTGTTTGCCTTCGTGCCAACTTTCAGAACTTTGTTCTAATGTTTCGTAGTACCGCTCTTTATTCTGTTCGATGAGGCGCTCAAGGCTGATATATCGTCCTACTTCATATCCGAGATAGTAACACTGGAGCAGAAGCAATAATCGCGAAACTCTCCCGTTTCCATCCCGAAATGGGTGAATGCAGAGAAAATCAAGATTAAAGCCCGCCATGGCGATCAGTGGGTGAACCCACTTTTCAACAAGGCAGCGATCCCACATCTTGATCAATTCACGCATGAAGGATGGGGTCTTGCTCGCCCCAATAGGTTTGAATCGTACCCGCTCGCGTCCGTTTGGATACCTCTCGATGATATCGCCGTCTTTTTCTTTGAATTTCCCTGCATCCCAGATTTCACCCTTGCAAAAGCGGTGGAAATTCAGAATCGTCGCTTCTGAAATCGGGAGTTTCTTCCCCTGCTCATGGATGAGCCTCAGTGCGTCTCGGTACCCTCTCACCTCTTCCTCACTCCGGTCGCGTAAAAGTGGTTTACCAAGAATGATTGTTCTGACACGCGCCTGATCAACAGTGACCCCTTCGATTCGATTTGAGGAGACTGCACTTTCAATCATGGCATTCTCACGTAAGACTCTTAGCTTTTGTGGAGATTGTTTTGTAAAAAGGTCCTGTTTGCCGCGGGCTTCACTCAAATCAGCGAGATACCATGAAGTCGTGGCAGGGATAGTTTCTGGTTTAAAAGAAAACTGGCTTAAGGTCATCATTCTCTTAGATCCCCATAAGATCTTTTTGGGCAGCTCTTAAAT
>CAZFJD010000027.1:0-14487 GCA_964518775.1 uncultured Syntrophaceae bacterium | reverse complement strand
TACTCACCCTCTCCTTTCAATTTTTCCGGGGTGCTCTCCTCAAGCCACTGCCTACCTTTCTTACCGTAAGGCGGAAAGTGTAAGGTGTTAGTCCCAAAAGCCAAAAACAAAAGCCCATTCTTTTTGAGAACAGGCTCTGTTTTGAATCATATGATAAATCCTCATCACCTCTTTAGTGAGGAAGTTATTACTTTAGAATTTTGAATAACTCATCTTTGGTCATTTCCACATCCCTTAAAATCTTTGATAAAAGCCCCGGCCCAATTGTCTCTCCCGAATGGAAAGGAATGTTAAGGATGGCAACTTACTCATAAAGCAATCTTCTGGACTCCGACAAGATGAGTAATCGGATACTTCTTTCCGTACACTTCTAAACAGAGTTGGATCGCTTCTTCAACCCTTTCCATTAAAGTGTCCAGGGACTTAGCCTGCGTGTGGCATCCTTTTAGTTCAGGAACCTCGGCAATGTAGTATCCTTCTTCATCCTGTTCTATGATGACTGTAAATTCTTTAGCCATTTTCACTACCTCTTATAATAAAGGATAACTTAATTTACCAAAAAGAACCCAGGAAATCAAATTCATTTGAGAAAACCGCTTCAAATTATACATTTTAGCTTGAAGAATTAATCGATTTAACAGAGCTATTTTCCCGGTTCCGGAACAGATCCGAATGTGAGATTGTCTCAACCCTATTGTTGGATAAAAGATCCATTCACACTTGTTTAAGAACTCCCTCTAATTGTTTAAGGTATGATGAATGCGAACGCCGAATTTAATGCAACAACAGGGCAAGTATATCAAAAAATCAACAATTTATTAAGATAATTTTTGGCTTGAGGGTTCGAGACGCCGCACGGGGCTAGCCCATTTATACCAATAATTTGATTTTATTGTAATTTTCTGAGGAAGCTCTTAAGCTGAAGGTCCCGCCTGCGCGAAGCCCTCGCTTCGGCGGGCGTAGGTAGGTCGGATGGTGAAAAGTAATCAGTGAGCAGTTATCGGTAGAAGAGAGACAGCATTAAGAAAACGGCAGCCAAAGAAGAGATCATCAGTTATTATTAAGCTGGCGTAGGTTTGTCTGAGGAGGGACCTTCCGGTTGCAGATTTTGAAGTCACTTTGTGAAATATTTGCTTCCCAGATTGCTTGAAATGGTTTATATTACAACCAAAAATGGCCGGCTGTCGGGTGGACCGTGTCAACAGTGAAGATCAGGAGCCAAGAGAATTGAAGAAAGGATTTAAGCCTAAGTTTAGTATTACGAACCGGATAACTTTCGCGCTCACCCACATTGAACGCGCCCGAGGATTTCTGGAAGCTGCAACTCTGTCCGAGGCCTGGGTTCGGGAAATGGGCCGTCGCGCCTTGATCCTCGAAGCTCACCATACCACCCATATCGAGGGGACCCGACTGACCCTTGAGCAAGCCGAGCGATTGCTGGAGGGGAAACCAGTTCCCGAAGCCGATCCTGACGATGCACGGGAGTTGTTGAACTACCGCAGAGCCTTCGATTTCGTCTCCGAATACCTTGAAAGGGGTGGACCCATCACAGAAGAGCTGATTAGGGAAATCCACAAACACCTCGTGGAAGGCGTGCGCGGTGGGGCCGCGGTTCCAGGAGAGTACCGGAAGATTCAGAATTACGTGGTTGACTCCGCCACTGGTGAGACGGTCTATACGCCGCCTCCAGCCCACGACGTCCCGATAATGATGGCGGAGCTGGTGGATTGGCTCAACCGGGAGAAAGAAACCCATCCTGTCCTGATAAGTGGGATTGCCCAGTTTCAGTTCGTGCATATCCACCCCTTCCTGGACGGAAACGGCCGCACCTCACGACTACTCTCGACGTTATGCCTCTACCGCGCTGGATATGATTTCAAACGTCTGTTCACGATCAGCGAGTATTATGACCGAGACCGAAGCTCCTTCTATCGCGCGATTCAGAGCGTCCGCGAAAGTGATATGGACTTGACCGGGTGGCTGGAATACTTTGTCGAGGGCTTAACCACCCAGTTGGCCGAGGTCAAACAACGTGGGGAACTGGTGATTCAGCGCGATGTTTTGGTCAAGCAGCACGGCCTTTCCGGTCGACAAGCGAAGGTAATCGAGCACATCATGGAACACGGCAGTTTGACAATTCAGGAGTTCGAGCGCCTGTGTCCGGAGGTCAACCGCCGGACGCTTCAGAGAGACCTAAAAAAGATGGTCGTAGCAGGATTGCTTTTAACCGAAGGAGAAACGCACAATTTGGTTTACCGTTTGAGGAGAAAGAAGCATTGATTTTTGCGACATGTTTGCGACAAAATTTGCGACATGTTTGCGACAGGACTTGCGACAGATGAAGCATGGGTGTCAGGTCCATACTATTCACTACCCTCGCCTTTCAATTTTTCCGGGGTGCTTTCCTCCAGCCAGAGTTTACAAATATTTTTCCAGCCGATCCTTCGCCATTTCTTGAACACCCGCTTCAATTCTTCAACATCTTTTACTTCAAGAAGTTCTTTTTGGGCATTTCTTAAATCTTCAATCGGTGCAATCGCTGGCACAAGCACCTCCGGTGCAGACCGCTAACACTCAAGGAGCACTGCCTACTACGCCAAGGCTTCGTAGGCTAAATCGTTTGAGGACCGTTTCACTCAAGCAGCGCTTCGCTTTAGGAACAAAACAAAAAGCCCATTTCCCCGATATGATTTCACATTTCAAATTGCAAATTTCGGATTGAAAGCTTTTCTGGTTTAACAGAGCTATTTCTTCAGTTCCGAACAGATCCGAATGTGAGATTGCCTCAACCCTATTGTTGCATAAAAGATCGATTCACACTTGTTTAAGAACTCGCTCTAATTGCTTAAGGTATGATGAATGCGAACGCCGAATTTAATGCAACAACAGGGCAAGTATATCAAAAAACCAACAAAATGACAACGAATGAGCGTGAAACGGTCCTTAAAGAGGTTGGCTTGGAGGGCAAGGAGCAAATTCCCTAATGAGCTCTCGGGAGGAGAGCAACAGCTTGTGGCGATTATCAGTTCTCTTGTCTCTTCGCAGGAGCTCCTCACAGAGGGCTCCACGGGTGTCATTTATTGGGAAGGTGCGGTTGCTGGAAAGGGGACATCCGCTGGCAAACCGATTACCTGTGAGGGCTGCGTTGAACTCACTGGGTATGCTGGGAGCTTGGGCGGACTCTTTTGAGAATCGGTAGATTGGAGAGGTGATACCCAGGATCTCAAAGGGTCTCCTTACGATTGCTCTTCAGGATGATGAGATTTAGACCCCGCTCTATTAAAAGTTCGCTTCACCAGAAAATAACCCACGGATAAAGAAATGATAATGGCAGCAATTCCCAGGAGAGAGAGGCTTGATATCTCTTTAACATCAAGGATGATAACCTTGCGGCCGATGGCGATTAAAGCGACGGCAAAAACAACCTCTACATGGATCTCATTCTCCGTGAGATAAGTTTTGAGCGTGGAGACCAGTTCGATCCCCAGTAAGACAAGCAGGAAAAGACCAAAAATGTCCAGTAGCTCATCGATCTCGAGCAAAATGACAGGAGGGGTGATGATATCATTGATGATGAGCCAGCCCAATTCAATTGTGGCGAGAAGAATCGTCACGACCATCATCACGATCAGGGTGGTTACAATCATCCTTTCAAATTTCTTCAAAAATGTCAGCATCGGCCTTTCCCTCCAAGACGCTTAAGATTGATTTACGGAGTCCGTGATCCACCTCTGAACCATCATTTCTAAAATTATAAATATAATTATTGTTCTTGCCAATATTATTTTGCGGTACCGATAAGACTTGTCCGAATATTAATTTAGGCTGGATTGGATTTAAGGTCTTCACTTAACGTCCGAATGACCAGAGCAACCTTCACACCTCCCCAGTTCCCTCGAACAGAGAATCGCGTGACGCTCGTTAGGCGTGCGTCGGCAATCGATCTCGGTAATGCGATCAGATCCTGCCAGCTGAATTTTTTCGAGTCCTTACATAGGCCACTCACCTCGATGCTCCACCCCTCCCGGTTGAGTTTGCCCGGATGGCCTTCTGCCCAAAAAACCGGTGTCCGCAGATCCTTTAACCTGCTCATTCGTCGCCTCCTGTACTTAAGTGCTTTAGAGTTGAGGGGTTCAGAATATGAGACTCACTTTTTTATATGAAGCTCCATGACATTTTGGAACTGGCGGACCACATAGTAAGTCTCTACATTCACCTTCAACAACGCACAGGTGGGAGAGGAAACAAACTCCTTCAAATAGGGATGTTTGGTAAGATAGAGTTTTTGAAAACGGGCCTTCTCTGACCCCTCTGTCTCTTTGACCACACCTGTCGCCGTCACTGCCGCCGCTTGGTGGAAATCGGCTTCCCGGTTCGATCGGTTGTCCACGACGATTGCGATCCTCGGATTCTTCGAGATGTTGGCATATTTCCGGGTGGCACGAGTCGTAGCAAAGAGAAGATGTTTCAGGTCATTCGTGGCCATAAAGGCGACCAGGTTCCCATAGGGTTGCTTTTTGCTCTGTGTGGCCAAGACCGCCAGCCGTTGTGACGAAAAGAGATCCTTCAGAAATTCTTTCAATTGCGCCGTCTTTTCCATCTGAATCACCCTCATCGTTGATCGAGGAAAGAGTCGGCAATGTCCAGATGTTGCTTTAGGCGTTCTCTTCCCATGCGATCAATTTGATTGATCATGCGACGAGAAACAGGAGTTATTGGAAGTGATAGATCACTACCGGCAGGAGTATATTCCCCTGATCGTCCCTACTACCCTTATGAGTCATTACGTTCGAAAATATGATCAACCTTACCTCAAAGAGCAGGTGTATTTGAATCCCCATCCCCTTGAGCTTCAGTTAAGAAATCATGTTTGAAAAAATAGAGTCCCTCCCTGTTCTCTGTTCCATCCCATCAAGGGAAGGCGGAAACAGGAAAGAATCTATTGAACTACAATTTCCTGCAAGGCCTTGTCGATCTCCGGATATTGAAAGGCAAACCCACTGTCCAGGAGTCGTTTCGGAATCACTCTCTGGCCTTCGAGAATGACGGAACCGAATTCTCCCAGAACAAGCTTGATCATAAACCCCGGTGCTGGCATGAAAGAGGGGCGGTGAAGTGCTCTTCCGAGTGCCCTTGCAAGATCTTTATTCCTTACCGGGTTCGGAGAACAGACGTTGACAGGGCCTGAAATCTCAGGGTGCTTCAAAAGGAACGTAAAGGCTTCGGCAAGATCCTTGATATGAACCCAAGAGAACCATTGGCGGCCGCTTCCAATTGGACCCCCGATATATTTCTTAAAGAGAGGGATCATATGACCGAGGGCTCCTCCTTTTTCTCCCATGACGATGCCAAACCGGGTGATCACGACCCTTGCGCCCTTTTCCTTCGCTTTCAGTGCCTCCCCTTCCCATTCCGAAGCAATCCGGGCCAAAAAGTCGTCTCCATGCGGAGACTCTTCAGTGAGCTCCTCGTCTCCACAAAAACCGTAGTAGCCAACGGCAGAGGTGCTGAAAAGTGTAAACTGCTTCTGCGGATATGAGGGTATTCCTTCAACGATATTTCGTGTGGTGCTCACCCGACTCTCTCGAATCGCCTTCTTATGCTCCTCCGTCCATTTGGCAAAAATCGAAGCTCCTGCAAGGTTGATCGCGGCGTCGTGATTCTTGATCGCCTCCTGCCAAGACCCTGTTTGGGTCGGATCCCCCTGCAAATAGGATATCCCACTCGGAATCTCTCCTGACCGCTTCGCAGACCGAGAAAGGATGGTCACTTCATGATTGTCCTTGATTAAACGAGAGGTCAATTGCGTACCCACAAATCCTGTACCACCAGTGATGAGGATCTTCACGAGGCCTCCTGTCTATCTCCCTGGGCTATGACTTTGCACCAATCAGCGGCAGCACTCTATTTATTCTAAAATAGACGACGAATCGTTGGCCCCGTTTGTAGCCCTCGTCGACCGGACAGCAGCCTCTTCGCCGGAGCTGATTGACGAGATCCGGATCCGCTTCTTCTTTGATCTTGGTCAGGTAGAGTCGCTTTCCCTTATACCCGGGGCCCTCCTCCACGAAAAGATAGGAGGCACTTGGATTGGACATAAGGTTCTTATGCATCAAGCGATCGGCCATGATAAAAACCGCCGTTTTCTCGTTCACAAAATGAGGCCGGGCATATACGGCCATTCCCACTTTCCCTTTTGAATCTGCCGTTGCAATGATCCCTTTTCCTTTTGCGTTTTCAAAATAGTCGCTCAGCGTCATACGCGCCCTCCTTCTGTGCCTTTAATATACCTTTAATATATCAATGATAAGCTTCAAAAGCAAACAATGTCTCTCACAATGCCGTGGCGGATGCGTCTATCATCTTTACATAGCCATCGGCGTCAAATTTCCTCTTCAAGCCTTTGTCATTCATATATCTCAAATTTCCAAAAATCGGCCTTTCCCCCCAGGGGCGGTCATGCTTCCCAAAGCACCAAGCCACTCCAGTAAACCCATTCGGGTCTCGGCCATCCAATTCATATTTGTTATTCAGGTAAAGGGCATTTCGAAATGCTTCTTCAGGGGTTTTCGTCCATTCCAGGATCTTCTTCCCCCAGTACATCCTCATATAACCATGCATCTTTCCCGTGTGGAGCATCTCTTTCTGAGCGGCGTTCCAGTAAGGATCATGCGTTTTGGCTCCCTCCAATTCCTTCAGAGAGTAAAGAGAGGATCGCTTATCCTTCTGGTGGTTCTTCAATGTCTTTTTCGCCCAATCAGGAATTGCCTCAAAGCAATCATATTTTTCATTATAGAACACAAAATTCATACTCAACTCTCTTCTGATAATCAGCTCTTCGAGAAACGCTTCTATTCCCGGGCTCCCAGTTTTCGAAACCTCAAGGGCGATATAGAGAGGAGAAATTTGTCCAAAGTGTAGATAGGGGCTCATGTGAGACACATAATCGAGGGTCGGATCATTTCTCAGTTCTGGGAAACGATCTAATTTGCTGTCGAGAAAGGTTTCGAGATGGCTTTTGGCTTCTTTCGTTCCACCATGAAAGGAGTCGACCCGCTTAATGCTCCTGTCGATGCGAAGCTTGGAGATTGCCTTTTCCAAATCATCAATATCAAAAGAGTCAAAGTCGAGAGCAAGTGAATCGATGAGGGGTTCATGTTCCTTGAGCGGAACGAGAAAACCATCCAACTTCCTCTTAATCTTCGACCTTATCGTTGCTGCTGCATATTCTTCCTTGGGCGATGTCTCCTCCACAGGCACAATGACATCGCTTTCCACCTGAAACAGAGGAGACGCCATCCTCTTGGAGACATTATCTCTCCAAGTCCTCTGGATCCTCAGATAACCTCTATCCACCACGGTGAGGGAGGCTCTTGTGGCTAACCGTAGGGCCCCGACCTCGGGGGACTCATGGCGAATGACCATTTGAATTCCCCTCTTTTTTAGGGAATCCTTTACTTCCTTCAGCCCTTCTAGCATAAAAGTATAATGCCTTTCATTTGCCTCTGGAAATTGATCAGTGATTCCAAAAAAGACAATTAACGGCTGCCTAAGTTCGTTGGCCTTTAAGATGGCAAACTCAAGGGCATGGTTATATTCAGCTCTCTGGGAGGCCTGCATCCAGTAAAGAATGTATTTCCCCTTTCGGACTCTTCGCTCATTCAGGGCTCTTATTCTTTCTTTTTGAATCATCTCACTTCTGCCAACCTACGTCCACTCAGGTGTTCAGAATCCAGAGAGCGAAATTCAGGACCAGCGCGAAGCTGACCCATAACATGTAAGGTAGCAAAAGAAGTCCCGCCACCTTTGAGATTCTTAAAGAATATTGGATCGTCAACAGAATAGCAATCCATAGGAGAACGATATCAATGAGCCCAAGAAGAGGGGACCTGAGTCCGAAAAAGGCCGCTGACCAGAGGATATTGAAGATCAACTGAATGAGAAAGAAAGTCAAGGTAATTTTGAATTGGGGGTGTTCTTGCCTCCGCCAGACCATGAATAGAGATACTCCCATGAGCATAAATAGACTGATCCAGACCGGACCAAATATCCAATCGGGGGGCGTGAAGAAAGGCTTCTTTAATGTTCTATACCAGGTCGGAATGGCTGGGGTGGTAAAAAGAGAACCGAGAACACCCGCTAACTGACAGAGGAGAATACTCATTGCCAGCTTAAGGATATCTTTACTCTTCACATCATCGTCTTTTCTTAGGGAGTTCTATCGTTCTTAGGCCCCTATCCATTGAATCCTATGTTGCGGGGTTGTAAACGTTCTTGTTACCGTTGTTAGCTCTGCCAATGGGAAAAAGGCCCAGGGGTATAATAAGCAAATTCTATAAAACCGTTCATCCCTTATACTCACTTACTACATATGAGACAGAGTTGAGCGGTAATTCAAGCTAACAGTACCATTGTCTTTTGAGAATTACAATGGCGTTTTGTAATCGATGGCCTGATGTGGCCTGATACAGTTTGTAAAAATGCTCCCACTTCTGTAAATCCGGGCTCAGTTCGGCGACGGTCCAAGGTACCTCATAGACTTCATAGGACTCCTCGGTATGGGTTCGATGAGGACTTCCCACACACCCATTGAGATTTGATATTAAAATTGGCACTTTTTCTGGTCTTGAGTGTTGAAAAGGGATACGGTTAGAGATGATTGTGCCCTTCTGTTAGGCTTAAGAGCCAATGGTCCAAAACTGCATGTATCTGCTATCTATCCGCTGTTTCCAGGCACTCCAAAGAATTACGATATGGTCTTCATATGTTCAATTGGGATACTGATTTCTACCAGTGATCCCCAACTCGAGAGGACGGCGTAGGCTTAGGACTTGCAGGTGAAGTAAACAATGCCTATTCTGCGGTAATAGTGGGAATTCCTATATTTCGTTATTCAAGTGAGGGAGGATAACCTCGTCTTAATGTAGCCGGGAAACCGTTGAAAAATAAGAGAAGTCAACCTTTCGACTCCCCAGCATAAATGCTGGGGCTTGCTCAGGGTTGCCCCTGAGCGGCGCTTTACACACCACCCTGAAGGGCAGGGCTTGGCGCCGTCGAATGGGTCAACTTGACCTAAATGAGGGGGCCTTTATTTTAAGTCAACGAAGGTTGACTTATGAAAGATAGAGCTGGAAAGTTTGTGACGCATTCTGCCGGATACAAAGCATTTGTTCCAAAACCTCTGCCTCCATCCCCCCTATTCAATATGATGAGGAATTACAATCGGTGCTGTCAAAAGCAGACAGATCCCTTGCTCGATTAGATGGTATTACAACAGTTCTGCCCAATCCGGACCTTTTCATCGCCATGGAGGTACAAGAAGTAGAGCTTTAAGCAGTATATCGAGATTATAGCAAGGGGGACCAAAAGTGAATCTTAGAGGCCTCCTTATGGTATTAAATGAACTTCATCAGGAAGAAGGGCCGTCCCCGGCCCGGAACATGATGACCCATTGATAAGGAAAACTCACCTTCTTAGGATTTAAAAGTCTCCCTTAGTCTTATCAGCATAACACAGCTTCGAAAGCTTTGAGATATCTTCCAACGTTTCCAAACGCTGGATCATGCTAATGATCTGGTTGATCTTCTTCTCAGATAATATGTTTTGGGCCAAATCCATGAATTTTCGTACAATCTCATCAAAACTCAAGGGATTTCTCGGATCGCCTTTTGGAACAATTACGTGATGGGAATACTGATTCCCATTTTTCAACTTCACCGTCACATTGGCCTCGGTTTCTTCCAGTGACTTATTGCTATGGGCCTTAATCTTGCGCATCAATCCTCTAATTTGAGGATTAAGGACCGTCTCATCAGTGAAGTGGCTGTTCTTTGCCTCACCATGTATCATTGCCAAAGCAACGCAGAAATATAGGCTGAATTTCCCCTCCAATCCATTCTTCGGATCTACTTTATCCGTTACAGCTAAACAGAGGGGAGAGACTTCCAGATCAATCTGTTCAATCGAGTCTGGATGAATGGGGTTTGTTTCTCTGATCCGGATCAACCCATCAATGGCAGGATGGGTAAGAAGGCAGGCCGCATGGGGCTTAAAGGAATCCTTCAAAACCTGAAAGTCCTTTCCAAGACCCTGGTAAAGCAGGCGGGCATCGTATTTTGGGGAGAACATTTCGAAGAAATTCGATTTTCCGTCCAGGATATCGTCAGAGGCCGTAAAACCTCTTTGGGCCAACATTGCAGATAACATCCCATCCATGGCCGCTTTTCCAGCATGAAAGGGTTTACCCATTGTCCCAAAAACCCTTCTCAGCCCCCCTGCTTGGGTTGCTGCCAAAGCAAAGGCATTTACCAACTGGTTTCCGTCCAACCTTAGAAGCTTCCCAACTCCTGCTGCGGCACCGAATCGACCCAAAACGGATGTGGCATGCCATCCCGACTCATAATAAGCCTTTCCTAAGGCCATTCCAATTCGAGTGCTTACCTCGAAACCAGAAACAAAGGCGGTGATCAATTCAGCCCCATTCAACTTTTTATGTTCAGAAACGGACAGCAAGGCAGGGATCATGGGAACACTGGGATGGCTTCTGCTATCACGGTGCGCATCGTCATAATCCAAAACATGGGACATCATCCCATTTACAAAAGCTGCGTTTAAAATATTTGTTTTTATCCCGTATCCAAAGATGGAAGCTTGTTTTTGTCCCCCCATCTCTTTAATCAAATCGATTAATATCTTAACCGAACCATCTCCCATTCCACCGAACGCCACTCCCATCCAATCCAGAAAACACTTTTTGCTTGTCTCAATCACCTCTTCGGGGAAATCTCCGATATGGGTTTGAACGACGAAATTTGAGAGCCTTTCTGTTAATTTCATATAGACGACATTCTGCTTAAAAATTGGAGGCGTAACTTCCTATACTTTCTTCCGCTTTGCTTAACCCATTTTACCTGGAAGCCAAAGTGCAATTTGAGGAAAGAAACAGAGGAGGATGGTCGTCAAGAGAATGGCGATCATCAATATGCTCGTCCCCCGATAAACAGTCATCAAATCGACTTTTGCCGTCGAGCTGACGACAAAGGCGATCATGCCCACCGGAGGAAAAACCAGCCCCATCCCAACCATCATCATCGTCATCACACCAAACCAGATTGGATCGAAGCCCAGAGAGGAGATAACCGGAAAGACAATGGGAATGATAATCAACATCAGCGGAAGCTCATCCATGAACATGCTCACGACGAAATAGGTTCCAATCACGAGCCACAATACAATCCAGCGATTCAAATTCAAACTGGTGATGGTGGCGACGATCTTTTGCGGTACTTGGCTTAGGGTGACGAAATGTCCAAAGATCATAGCCCCGATGATGATCATGAAGATCATGGTCGTGGTTAACAGGGTGTCTATGAGAGCCTTTAAGATATCCGTTTTTGAAAGACGGCCCATGGCCACCCCGATCACTCCTGAGGCAGCGGCTCCCACGGCACCCACTTCGGTTGGAGTAGCCATTCCTGTGTAAAGAGCGACCAACACGAACAAGACGATCAATAGGCTTGGCCAGATGGCCAGGAGGCTTCTAAAACGTTCGTTCCAGGAAACCCGTATCACTTTGGGAGCGCTCGACGGGTTGACGGTAACCCAAGTTAGAATGCATCCGGCTAAAAAGGCGCCGAGAATAATGCCCGGGACCACTCCAGCAATTAGCAGCTTTCCGATCGATGTATCCGTAGAGATGCCATATACCACCATAGCAATACTTGGAGGGATGAGAATGTCGAGAACGGATCCAACACCAATCGCCCCCGCTGCTAACATTTCAGAGTAGCCGAAACGACGCATTTCCGGCATGGCGATTTTCGACATCGCCGAGGCAGATGCTGTGCTCGCTCCAGACATGGCACCGAATATCCCACAGGCAAAAACTGTAGCGATACCCAAACCACCCCGGATGTTAGATAGCAAGTTATACATTGCCGTATAGAGATCGCGGGCAAACCCTCCCCATGAGGAAAAGTAGGCCATCAGAATGAACATCGGTATGGTCGTTAAGACATATTCGGAGCAGGTGATGTAGGGTGCCATGCCTAAGGTACTCATCATCATTTTCCAGTCCCCTGTGATGAGGAGGATGCCTAACATGCCTGCCCCTCCAAGCCCAAAGGCGATCGGCACACCTAAGAAAAGAAACCCTATCAGTGCTAAAAAGGGTAAGGCAATCTCCAATGCTTATCTCCCCTTCTAAATCAAAGAACCCTGCTCTCAGAAATGCAGACTGACCTCTTTTTCATTTTCTTATCATTCGAACTATAAAAGAGTTTTCTGATGAGAAAGATACGGATATTCTGTCCGATGAACAGTAGAAAACAATTCCCATTTCATTCGAGGTCCACCAGAAAAATAAGAAAAGAGAGTAAGATCCGTCTTATTGCTTCTTCCAATGAAACATTTCAAATAACTCTCGCACGATCTCCAGAATTAATAAAGCTCCTCCAATAGGGATGGAGAACATAAGGAGGAATAATGGCGTACGGGTATAGGATTGGGTCACCTCCCCTAATAAATAGGCTTCGATGGCAGGGATCAAGCTCGCCCAGGTTAGAAAAATGCAGAAAAGCAGGATAAATAGATAAATAAGGATTTTGATGACCCCTCTTGCCCTCTCTGAAAGTTTATTGATCACTAAATCTACACTGGTGTGACTCCCTTTCTGCAATGTATAAGCAATCCCCAAAAATGTTCCCCACATGGTAAGGATCACCGATATCTCCATTGACCAGGTGGTAGGAGCATTAAAAACATACCGCATCATCACCTCATAGGTGGTGATTCCCATGACAATCAGGAATAGAAAAGCTCCTACAATCCCCGACCCCGTGACCAATTTTCCAACTAACTTATCATAGCTCTCGAACCTTTTTTTCATCTCTCGACAATCCATTTAAAGAAGGCCTCACCATCTTTCCCTGTTCGACTGAGAAATTCTTTCTTCACGGGCTCCAACGTTTTTCCCCAAACCTTTCTATCCGCATCAGTTAAAATATAGACATCTTGTACTTTGGATAGAAATTTAATGGCCTCCTCATCCTCCCCATCTGCAATTTGAATGGTGTGATTTTCATAATCTTTGGCTGCTTCCTGAAGAACCTTTTGAATCTCTTTAGGAAGGCCATTCCATACCTTGAGGTTGATCATCAAGGGCCAAACCGAATAGACACTATAGGTGATCGTTGAATACTTGGTGATCTCATACCACTTCCTCTGAACAAAGCTGGTGGGACCGGAGGTAGCGCCATCTACTGTTCCCTTCTGTAATGCTGTGAAGACCTCTGCGGAAGCCATAAAGGCAGGAGAAGCGCCAAGAGCCTTTACAGATTCAGCGGCCATGGGCTCATGAGTGCGAATTTTTAACCCTCTAAAATCCTCAGGTCTCCTCAAAGGCTTCTTAATGTTCGTCACGCTGAAACTCTCACCATAAGCACCGAAACCCAGGGCCTTGACTCCGTTCTTTTCCATTTCCTCCCGAAGCCTTTCCCCTATTTTCCCTTCCCAACTTTTCTGGACCTCTTTATAATCCTTTAATATAAAGGGAATAATAAAAATATCCACTAGTGGGATAGGACCCGTCCATGTCCCCTCATAAGTAATTCCCATATCAACGGCCCCGGACATCACAGCCTTGCGGATGGCATCAGCCCTGTACAGCTGGCCTGCTGGATAGACCTCAATTTTTAATTTACCACTGGTCTTTTCCTCTACCATCTTTGCAAATCGATAGTCTGCTTTAGTCAAATGGTGGGTAGCAGGAAGTTGCCCCGCATATCGTAAAAGGATTTGCTGCCCCCAGGACGTATTTGATAATAGAATCACTCCAACAAAAACTCCTATTAACTCGGCCATTAAACTTTTTCTTGACATCCTTTCTCCCTCCTTTCTCATTGATTTTTAAATATAATCCAACAGGGCATCCTCGTAACTCATTGATCAAAAGATGGATGGTTCTCTAACTCTCCAGAGACCCCCTTGAAGGCTTTAGTGTTCTCAGACGGCGTCGCATATTTTCGAAGTGTCCTTATCCATTATCAAATCTTACAATCGTCTGTCAATATAGGGAAAGATAAATGTGTTCAAAAATGATAATCATAATATTCCATTGCCCAACATTTTCTAATCCTAATAACTTATGACCTTCGGGTGCTTGATCTGTTCCAACGGTAATTGGATTCTCTCTATCCGAAAAACCACGGGCCGGTGAGCATCTGGGCAGCAGAAATAAGAAATGTTGTTCAGGTAGTCATTGCTTTCGGCCGTGTCCCTACAGAGGGCCTGGGTTGCGGGGGCAATGGCACTCAAGGCGAAAATACAAACATTGTCACATTCTTCCAGCAGAAGTCGGGTTGGCCAAGTGGTGAAAGTCATTTTATCGCCCAATTCGAAAAGAGGGCATTTGCTCTTTGGAATGGTTTCCCACCCTTCTATTAGTTTAGGTTCATTCACCTTCACGGCTCGACAGACCACTTTGTACAT
>CAZFJD010000026.1:0-17241 GCA_964518775.1 uncultured Syntrophaceae bacterium | reverse complement strand
CCTCCTCCCATGCCGCTACCCCTCGGGGCGGAGAACATGGCAGAGCCGAGGTTTGAGGTGACCGAATTAACCGAATGGGAAAAATCGGAGGGAACGAAGGTCCTGAATCCTCCAGGAGATACATACCAATCGGGCGGTTCTTGGTAAATCCCTTCAAACGCCTCGGCCCAATTATCTGCAACATCGAGCGCAATGGCATAGGGTAAGAATTTAGAAAACAGGTTTTTATCTCCCATTCTCTCGAGTCGGTCTTTTTCCGCACGATTCATGAACTCCTGAAACCCCAAAATATCCATGTAGGCAGTGGCCCCTGCCCTTGTCTTTGCAGGCATAAATCTGGCAAGAACGATCATGGGGAGACCCGTGAAGACCCCTGCGACAATGCTCTTGACCACAGCTCCAGGGATGAGGAAGATAAAAACAAAGAATGCGAGCACCATGACAAACGATCCTATCTTCCCATAGGAACCTTTGATCTTCTCAGGATTCTGCAGAAAATATTTTTTACGAATCAGTTCTCCATAGAGGGTCTTTTTTATCCCCTCCAGTTCTAAATAGAATTTATTTTTTAAATCTGAGACATGCGTACCTGGTAAGCCCATGGGAAAGAGGCTGTCCATCAACTTCTTCTCAACAGGACTGAGATTTTCGTCAGCCCCTTTCAACCGTTTTAAATAGTAGTCCTTTTTGTCAAAAATCAATCCATCTTTTTTTGTCTCCTCAATTTGAATATATCCTTTGACCGCTAAGCCGACAAACGTCGAAGTGATGTCTCTTGAATCGAGCCTTTCATCCACAAGGGTTCCCACCTCAGCAGGTGTGAGGGGCTGGTTCTCAAACCTGGGAGGTTCATACATCACTCTGATAGATTCCCTCACCCTCGGATCCCTCCCTCTCCGGTACCAGAGATTAACCATTAAGATGAGGGAACCCAAAGGCCATAGAAAGATCCAATTCTCCTTAAAATGGATGGCCCACAAAAACCTCTTCCATGAAGAGGGGGGGAGAACAAGGCCTTTATCCCATCCAAAAGCAATGGTCAACCCCTCACCAGGATTGAGCCTCTTCCTTGTGAGAAATTTGCTACCGTTCTCATAGGTTTCATAGCTGCCGTCAAACTCCTTCGAACCGTAGCGGCCTGTATAGCCTGCTGCCCATAAATCTTTGCTCCTATTCTTTATCGAGAGGCTCACGTCTGCCGATGCCTCTTGGATGATTGCCTTCCAATCATTCCCTGTCACATTCCAGTAGAGCTCATCATGATCGTCGAAGAAGAGTATCGCGTTTTCAACCTGGTAAGTGATCACATAAGTCTGGTTGCCACTCACATACTTATTGGCATCGCCAATTCTGATATTGATCATGGGCCCCGTTTTGGTGACCTTGTGTTTCCATGTCTTCCCTGATCCATCCGTTACGGATAACACCTTGATCGGTGTTTCGATAGCTTTGCCAAATTCATCTCTGTACTGAAATGGAATCTCCCGATAGATCCCATGCCTTGGCCGATGAAACTTCACATGGATCGTCTCCTTGACGGTAAAGGAAGAATCTGGATGGATTGCGATGTCCGAATGAAATTGATCGATAGCAAAATATTGAGCAAAAGCAGATGGAAGAAAAAGGATGAGATGAAGGTTGAGGATAAGGAAAGCAACCAATGCCAAACGAAAAGATCTTTGCTGCCTTTTCATTGATCTCCCCTTAACAGGAATTCTTCGAAATTCTGCATTCCACAATCCCTGCCTGCGGCAGGCAGGCGCACTCCGCATTCGACTAAAAGCTGACCTTTACAGGTTTTCTCTCGACTTCAGGGGTTTCAAGTTGGAATAATTCTTCTTGCTTGAATCCGAACTGCAATGCGATGAGATTGGAAGGAAAAGATTCGATGAGGATGTTATAGTCGCGGACAACCGCATTATAATACCTTCTTGCATACTCAATATTATTTTCCAGTTCTTGCAACTGAGATTGGAGCTGCATAAAATTGGCGTTGGCCTTCAGCTCAGGGTAGGCCTCTGCGACTGCAAAGAGGCTCTTCAAGGTATCTCTCAACATGTTTTCAGCCTTCGCCATCTCCGCAGGTGAGTTTGCCTGCATCGCCATTGCCCTCGCCTGGGTGACTTTCTCGAAGACAGTCTTTTCATGGGAGGCATAACCCTTTACCGTCTCAACCAAATTGGGCACGAGGTCGTATCGCTTCTTACACTGCACATCGATATCCGACCACGAAGACTTTACTGTATTCCTTAATCGAACGAGTTTGTTATAGATAGAGATGACTGTAATGATAAGGGCTGCAACAACAGCAAGGATGATGAGCCAGGTCATTTTTTCAATCCTCCTTTTTGCGATCGAGTTGAATTTTATTGTCTCAGTTTCTTCCTTAAAAGTCTATCAAGAGGCTTGATCTCCACGCCTTCTGGGACGATCCATTGGAAGGAGTCTTCGGGCATAGCCGCATTGAGTGCGATGTCCTTCAATCTGATGTCGATACGGGTCTCTTTCTCAACCACATCGATACGAATCCGGCTTGGGACCTCACTTCCTTCGTTTTTCTCCGTCGAAATTTGAATGGCACCTGCCTTCTCCATCAGATCATCAAATTGTGAAATCTCTCCAGTATAGGCCTTCTTCTGCAGAGGGATCAGGAGGAAGAACTCTCCATTACGGTAAAGGGCATCAAACAAACCTGTTCCAAATGGATGATACCCAAGGAGTCGAAGTCGGTCTGGTCTTTGGTAAAGGACGAATCCGTTGAGAAGGAAGTTCATCTCCTGGCCGCTTCGCACAGCTTCAATCCGAATCGAAGCCCTTGCCTGAAGAGATTCTGCAGAAGAAAGTGCTTCAAGGAGTTTGACGATTGGATTCTCGATGGGGCGGGTTTCAATGGGAGGCAGTTTCGCAACTTTCTTGGGACATCCGGAAAGAAAAAGAGACAAAAGAATGAGGCAAAGGATAAAGCAGTATGATCTTTTGGTCACCTTAATGTGCTCCTCTTCAAGTTAGCATTGAATCTTGAAGCAGATGAGATTTTGCTCAAGTATAGCACGGTTTTCCCCATTCGTCGAATGGGAGACCAGCATCGAGCGTCAAGAGGCCAACAGAAAGGTGACACCTGCGCTCGTTGCTCCGGAAAAGATGTCAGTCTTTACCTTTGCCAGAAGGGTAGGAGATGGCAGAGAAAATTAAATTAGGGATGATAAGCGCCTGCTTGCCCTCAGGCAGGGATGGCTGATAGCCACCAATGATTTCTCACGTTATCCCCTATTGCAATAAGATGAAGCGTAGCGCCTAAACCTCAATCTGACGTATCATTCGTAAATCTTCTCTTCCTCTCCTTCAAGGTCTCCTGCATCCTTTTCCACATCCCTTGCATCGCTCTCCATCTGAAGGATCTCATCATAAAATTCATGTTGGATGAGAAGATCCATGATCTCGTTTGTTCCGGTCCAGATCATCTGAAGCCGGGCATCACGGAAGAAACGCTCGATCGGATATACATTGGTATATCCGATCCCGCCCATCACCTGCATCGAATGATTCACAACCTCCCAGAGCATCTCTGTGGAGGTCTTCTTTGCTTCGGACACGAGACGTCTCGAATCAAGGCCCGCATCTACATGCCTTGCCGTGACGTAGACAAGACTCCGAGCAGCATCAAGCCTTGAAATAGAGTCGGCTACTTTAAAACTGACTGCTTCAAATCTTCGAATCTTTTCTCCAAACGCCTTTCTCCGATCGCTATACCTCGTGGCAAGCTCCAGACAGCATCGCGCCATACCAAGCGCGCCTGCAGCAGTGGTCAATCGCTCAGGAATCATCATCCAATTGAAGACCAAGGCACCTCCATTTATCGGGCCCACAAGATTCTTTGCAGGCACCTTTGTATCTCGAAAGTAGAGTCGGCCTGTCCCTCCACCCCTGGAGCCTAAGAGCCCATAGACATGCTTCACCTCCACCCCCATCTCTCTTTCGACAATGAAGCAAGAAATGGATTGGTGAGGCTCGGCCTCCGGAGCTGTCTTGGCATAGACCAGAAAATAGTCCGCCCCTTCCGCACCGACCACAAACCGCTTCTGCCCATTGAGGTAGTAGTAGTCTCCATCTTTCTTCGCAATGGTCGTCGCTCCAAAGAAATCGGATCCTCCTCGGGGTTCGGTAAGCGCCTCCGCACAGCAGAGCCTCCCCTCAAGGGTTGGTTTCAAATATTTCTCTTTCTGCTCTCGAGTGCCAAAATGATGGATGGCTTCTCCAACGATGCTCACTAAAGAATAGAGGCAGGTCATTCCTGACCCAAGGGCGCCGATCTCTTCGATGGCTGCCACCTCTCCGGTCCACTTCATTCCTCGACCTCCCCACTCTTTAGAAAAGCGAAGGCCGAGGAGATTGTGGGCTGCCAGACTTTCCATAAACGCCTTGGGATATCTGACCTCATCCGCATCCATCGCTCGAATCAGAGAGCTCGGAACCTGCTCCCTGACAAATCTTTTCACCTCTTCTTGTAATTTCCTTTCCTCCTCCGTTAAAAGAATATCGAACATGATCCCCTCCTTTTCTGCAAAGTTGATGCCTCTGATTCCGAAATAACTCCTGTCTGACAAATTCTTTACTAAAATATTTAAAGAATCAAGAGAATTTTTGACTCTGCTGAGAGTGGGCAAGGTATGGCTTTGTCGGCACAGTTGAGTTGACGCTCCTCTCCAACCTTGTTAAAATAAGGCTAATTTTCTTAGTCAGATAGCCCTCAAGATGAATGTCTATTTCTTTAAATTTGCATCACTTTTCTATTTATTGGGCACATTGGCCTATTCGGTCTACATCATCTTTCTCAGGGAATCTCTTTCCAGATTGGCCGCCACCATCGTCTCTATCGCTTTCGCCTCCCATACCTTGGCCATCTTGACAAGGTATGTGGAAGCGGGCTACACCCCTGTCACCAATCTCCACGAGTCTCTCTCCTTCTTTGCATGGATGGTTGTTGGAGTCCTCCTGATCGCCAATGTGAAATATAAGGTCAACGTTCTGGGTTCGTTCCTCACGCCAATCGCTCTTATTCTCATGCTTTTCGCCTTCGCTCTTCCCAAAGAGATTCTTCCTTTGGCCCCGGTCTTGAGGAGCTTCTGGCACCCCTTCCATGTAATCTTCGCCTTTCTGGGGAATGCTGTCTTTACTCTGACTTTCTGTTGCGGTGTGATGTATCTGATTCAAGAACATCAACTCAAATCGAAACGCTTGGGAGCGATAGCGAAAAGGCTCCCTCCTTTGAAGATTCTTGACGATCTGAACTATCAGTCGTTGACGTTTGGATTTCCACTATTGACCTTGGGAATCGTCACAGGTGCCATCTGGGCAGAATATGCCTGGGGTCGATACTGGAACTGGGATCCGAAAGAGACATGGTCCCTAATTACATGGCTCTTTTATGCTGCTTTACTTCATCAGCGTCTGGCCGTCGGCTGGAGAGGCCGAAAGGCTGCACTCATGGCCATTGTAGGGTTTTTATCTGTCCTATTCACCTTCTTAGGAGTGAACCTTCTCCTTCCAGGACTCCATACTTATTCGAATTGGTAAGCGATGGATCTTATTGTCATTGGACTGAATCACAAGACGGCACCCATTGAGATTCGGGAACGGCTGGCGTTTCCAGAGGAGAGGATCGAAAACGCCCTCTCCCAAGTCAAATCCCTTCCTTCATTGAAGGAGAATATGATCGTCTCGACCTGCAACCGAGTGGAAATCTATGCCGCCGTCCGAGAAGCAGAAAAAGCCATTATCGATCTCAAGGAGTTCCTCTCCCATTACCATGGCCTTCCCTTAAAGGACTTTGATAAAAGTCTCTACCTTCTCATCGGAGAAGAGGCGGTGAGGCACATCTTTCGAGTGGCCTCGAGCCTCGATTCAATGGTCGTGGGTGAGCCTCAAATCCTGGGCCAGATCAAGTCGGCCTACAACGTTGCTGTCGAAGCGAAGACATCAGGACTTATCCTCCATCGGCTTCTTCACCGAGCCTTTCATGTAGCAAAAAGGGTGAGGACGGAGACGAAGATCGGCAACAGTGCTGTCTCGGTCAGTTTTGTTGCTGTCGAATTGGCGAAGAAGATCTTCGGATCCCTCGAAAGAAGAACGGTCTTGCTGATTGGGGCAGGCGAAATGTGTGAACTCGCTGCCCGACACCTCGCCTCAGGTGGGATCGAGAAGGTTCTGGTGACAAACCGAACTTATGAGAGGGCCATGGCATTGGCTCAGGAGTTTAGGGGAGAACCAATCCCCTTCGAAGAGATGAACCGGGGTTTAAGAATGGTGGACATTGTGATCAGTGCCACCGATTCCCCGCAGTTTCTCTTGCATCATGAACAAGTGGCTAAGGTGATGAAGGACCGGAAACAGAAACCCATCTTCTTCATCGATATCGCTGACCCTCGGGATATCGAACCAAGGGTAGGCGATATTGAAAATGTCTACCTCTACAATATCGACGACCTTCAAAAAGTGGCCAACGACAACATCCAGAATCGGGAGAAGGAAGCCGAGAAGGCTGAAACGATTGTTCAAGACGAGGTCGTTAAATTCGTTAACTGGTATCAGGCTCTGGAGGTTACGCCCACCATCATCGCGCTAAGGAAAAAATTTGAGGAAATCCGAAACAAGGAATTGGCAAAGACCTTTTCCATCCATCCGGGCCTCTCGGACAAGGAGAAACAGTCCTTAGAAGCTCTCACCTCTGCCATCATCAACAAGATCCTCCATGAACCCCTTACCCTTCTCAAGCATAAGGATGAGGATGCCATGGCCGATTTCTACCTCGATGCCCTCCGGACCCTTTTCGAACTTCCGTCAATATCATCAGAATCATCCGAAAAGGAGATGGAAGAGGATAATACCAATTGAACCGAGGGGCTAAACTCCAGAAAGGCCGAAAATTCGAATGAATTTGCAAGAACTGAGGATCGGAACCCGGGGAAGCCAACTTGCCCTTTATCAGGCCAATTGGGTGAGAGAGGGATTGATTCATGCCCACCCGCATCTCAAGGTGACTCTGATCAAAATCAAGACGACAGGAGACAAAATCCAAGACGCCCCTCTTATTAAAATTGGCGGGAAGGGCCTTTTCGTCAAAGAGATTGAAGAGGCCTTGATTGAGAGAAGGATCGATCTCGCCGTCCATAGCATCAAGGATGTCCCTGCTGAGCTGCCGAAAGGGCTTCATCTTTCTGCCATCACAAAGAGGGAGGACCCTCGGGATGTCCTTATCTCGAAGGATGGAACTCTGTTAAAGGATCTTCCTCCAGGCGCAAAGATTGGGACGAGCAGCCTGAGGCGGCAAGCCCAACTGCTCCATTTCAGGAGCGACTTTAAGTTGGTCCCCTTGAGGGGAAATTTAGATACACGACTGAAGAAGCTCAAGACCATGGATCTGGACGGAGTCATCCTGGCCTATGCAGGAGTGAAAAGGTTGGGTCTTGAGGATAAGATTACAGAGATCCTATCCACGGAAATCTGCCTCCCCGCCATCGGACAGGGAGCCTTAGGAATAGAAACCAGAATGGACGACGAGGATGTCGAACAAAGCATTCGATTCCTTGGCGATCCATCTTCGGCCATCGCCATTTCAGCAGAGAGGGCATTCCTCAAGAAGTTAGAAGGAGGTTGCCAGGTTCCAATTGCAGCTTTTGGGCAAATCAATGGAATCACCCTTCAAATCGATGGGATGGTGGGAACAGTGGATGGAAAAAGACTCATCCGCCACCGGGTGGAAGGCCCTATGGAGAAAGCCGAAGAGCTCGGAACCAAGTTGGCCGAACTTCTTTTAAGCAAAGGAGCAAGAGAAATCCTTGAAGAGGTATACCAGAGATCAGGACCTACCATAGGAATATGAAGAAGAAAAATAAGAAGAAGAGATTCCCCTCACCCGTGCCCTCTCCCCCAGGGGGAGAGGGGGGGCTGAGGGGGAAAAAGATTCTGATCACGAGAGCGCGTGATCAATCTGCGGAATTTGCAACGAATCTCAAAAATCTCGGAGCGGAGGTGATCGAATATCCCACCATTCAAATCCTACCGCCTTATAGTTGGAAGAGGCTTGATCAGGCCATCGATCAGTTAAAGGCTTATGAATGGATCATCTTTACCAGCGTGAATGGAGTCAATTTTTTCTTTCAGAGGTTGGAAGAGAAAAGAAGAGATCACTCCTTCTCCTCACAGAAGATCATTGCCATCGGACCAGCCACAGCCAAAAAATTGAGGGAGAAGGGCATTCGGGTCACTTCTGTACCAAAAGAATTTGTGGCTGAGGGGATTCTCAAGAGTTTCGAAAAGAAGAAGATCCAAGGAAAGCGAATCCTTTTGGCCCGGGCAATGAAGGCACGAGATGTTCTTCCGAAGGGTCTGAGGAAGATGGGAGCAGTGATCGATGTGATTGAAGCCTACCGAACGGTCAAGCCGAGAGGAGGATCAAGGCGATTGAGGCAACTCCTGCTTAAAGGGGGAATCGATGCGATCACATTTACCTCCTCTTCCACGGTCGATAATTTCGTGGAACTCCTCAAGGGAGAAGACCTTAAAAAGCTTTTAAAAAAGATTGCTATCGCCTGCATTGGGCCAGTCACGGCAAAGACTGCAAAGCAGTGGGCGATGAGGATTCAGATTCAGCCCAAAAAATATACGATTCCTGCTTTAACTCGGGCGATGGTGGAATATTTCTCCCCTCACGCTTCCCCTCTCCCCAGAGGGGAGAGGGTGGGGGAGAGGGTAGGGGAGAGGGGGCATAAATGAGTCAATCTCAAATTGACGTCATCCTCTTCGATCTGGGCAATGTCATTCTTCCCTTCAACCATTATCAGATTGCAGAGAAGCTTTCTCGATTTTCTCAAAGAGAAGAATTTCAAGATCCTCAAAGGATATTTTCATATCTCTTTGATTTTGAAAAAGGGGCTGTCAATGGTTATGAGGTGGGAAAGATGTCTTCCATTCAGTTTTTTAAATCCCTCAAGAAATATCTTTCCCTCACCCTCTCCTTCGGAGAATTCATCCCCATCTGGAACGACATCTTTTCTGAAAATCAAGAGGTTTCCGAAATCATCCTTTGTTTGAAAGGAAAAAAGAGGCTCGGGCTGATCTCAAATACCAATCCGCTTCATTTTGACTACCTCTTGTCAAGATTCCCTATTGTCAGGATTTTTGATAAATGGATTTTATCCCACGAGGTTGGATTCAAAAAACCTGCTGTCGAAACCTTTCAAAAAGCCATCGAGTGGGCCTCGGTCGAACCGGAGAAGATCCTCTTTATCGACGATATCAAAGGTCATGTGGAGGTAGCCGTCTCCTTGGGCATGCAAGGAATCCACTTCATTTCTGGCAGCCAATTGAAAGCGGAATTACGAATTTTAGATGTCTTTAAAAATCACACTCCAATAGAAAAATGAATTTATCCCCAGGAAACATAAGCCGCCCAAAGATAGCTTATCCTCATTATTTGGATAAAATGATACAATGGGCTCTCCGGTTTTTAGCCCAAGCCTCTTCATTATGACCAGGATCCACTGGTCTCTCTTCCCCATAACTGATGGTGGAGATACGGTCTGGAGAGATCCCGAGAGAGATGAGATACTTTTTTGTGCTATTGGACCTTCTCTCTCCAAGGGCGAGATTATATTCGTTGGTTCCCCTTTCATCACAATGGCCTTCGATCTGTACCTTCACATTGGGATATTTCATCAGTAGGGCTCCATTTTCCTTCAAAATCTCCGCATCCCCCGGACGAATGTTATATTTATCATAATCGAAATGAATGTCTTTGAACAATTTGCTTTCAAAGACCTCTCCTTCAATCCCAGGCTCTTTCTTCGCAAGGAGGCTCTTTTCAAATTCCCGTGCCTTCCTCGCTTCCTCTTC
The DNA here is from genome assembly GCA_964518775.1 of uncultured Syntrophaceae bacterium. GTDB lineage: Bacteria > Desulfobacterota > BSN033 > BSN033 > UBA1163 > JACAEX01. Next base: position 7,350 of record CAZFJD010000026.1, on the reverse strand, counting down.
TCTCATTTTCGCCAATTCTCTTTCTCGTTCTTCCTTTGCTACTCGTTCAGCTTCGAGCTTCGCTGCTCGTTCTCTTTCCGCTGCCAATTCTTCTGCCTTCTTTAAGGACGGCTCTTCTTTCACTAAGCTTTTCTTTGGACATCCGGTCAGGATGAGACCAAGACAAAGAATGAGGATCAAAATACCAATACTTTTTCTAATCATAGTGAACCTCCTTTCATGTTTGAGAATCAATTTCAATATGTTTATCTTAAGAAGAAGCAAAAAAGATACCAAAAATAAACATAATTTCCTTCTATATTTTCAATAACTTAGGATTTAAAAAAAATTTAATTCAACAAGAAGCGCGGGAAATGAAACATTTTGCGGCAAAAAGGGACAAAATTGTACAGTGAGGAAGATTGGCTTCTGGCGACAATCGGTTTGCCTCAGCTATTGATTCCATCTCCTCTTTTCTCCAATAGAAAAGCAACCTCTCCGCCTAACAGGAGGATGGCCGAGGAGTAATAAACCCATAAGAAGAAAATGGCTAAGGTTCCTAACGAACCATAGATCACAGAGAATTTTCCCAGATGGAGGACGTACCATCCAAATAGCTGTTTTGCCACTTCCCAAAATAGACTGGTGAAGAGGGCTGCCTGAAAAGCGCTTTTAAATTGGATCTTTTTGTCAGGGATGATCTTGTAGATTAGAAAGAACATCCAAAAAGTGAAGAGGAAAGGGATCACATATTTCAGCATCAATTGAATGATCAGTCCGATGTCAATAGGAGACTGGATCCGATATTTCTTGATGAAGGTGAAGACCGAGGTGAGTGTCATACTCATAATATGAAAGATCCCTGCCAGAAAGATCATCAATAGATCGATCGCCTTTCCACGGAGTATCCCTCGACCCTTCTCCACTTGAAAGACAATATTGAGGGAAGTCCTCAACGAACTGAAGACCCAGGTCGAGGCCCAAACCAACCCAGCCAGGCCCAGTATTCCGACAATCTTGCGACCATGAATGACCCTTAGGATATTTCTCATAATCTTTGGGTCTAAAGAAGGGGCCACAGTCTCCAAGTAGCGACGGATATGACTTAACACTTCCCGATCGCTATAGAGATAGGTACCGACGAGGCCTAACAACAAAAGACTCAACGGAATTAAGCAGATGAGAAGATTGAAGGTGATTCCAGAGGAGAGCAGAAATCCATGGTCGGTGTCGAATTTCTTTAAAGCATTGAGAAGGAATTGGAGCTTTTCAGTCGTCCACTTTCTTAGATCCATGGATGTTTCGGGTGCCTTTCTCTACCTCTTTCTACCCTATCAGATCTGTCTTGATTTCCAGCAGATTGAGGATATCCCTTCGAGTGATCATCCCAACTACTTTTCCGTCTTTAACCACCGGAAGCCTTCCCTCCCCGGTGCGGATCATTCTTTGAAGGGCATCCACTGCCTCGCCCTCCGGGTCAAGCATGATCTCCTGTCGAATGGGCACCATCACGTCCCTCACTGTCTTCTCCATCCATTGCTCTCGTGGAACCTCTTTCACCTGTTTCAACGTGATAATCCCGACAATCCTCTCATCTTCTGTCACCGGATACGTAATATGTTTATGAGTGAGGAAGAACTCTTCCACTATCTGGTCGATTCGGAGGGAGGGGTGCACGGAGATCGCTCCCCTACTCATCAATTCCTTTACCTTGACCCCTCCGAGGGCACCCTTCACCACCACCTGCTGATAACCCCCTTCTGCAGCGGAGCGCAAAAAGATTCCGATAATGACAAACCAGAACCCTCCGGTGAGGTTCCCCATCAGTATTAAGAAAAGCCCCAAGAGAATGATCCCCACCCCGACCCACTTTCCAGTATCTGATGCGATCCGTGTGGCCCTCCTCAAGCTTCCGGTCCTTTTCCAATAAATGGCGCGGAGGACCCTTCCTCCGTCCAAAGGGAATCCGGGGATGAGATTGAAGATCGCTAAGGATAGATTGATAAACGCCAGGTAGCCCAAGAGACCGCTGAAGAGGAGGAACCCGGGAGCCTGGGAAGTGGCTTTTGATAGAATCCAGAAAATCAAAGCGAGAACGAGGCTCGAAATGGGGCCACCGATCGCTACCTTAAACTCCTTCTGTGGATCCTCTGGCTCTCTGCCCAACTGGGAGACTCCTCCAAAGATAAAGAGAGTGATCTCCTTGACCTCGATCCCCTCTCGCTTGGCGATGTAGGAATGGGTGATTTCATGGGCCAGGACGCTGAGAAAGAGGAAAACTGCAGCGAGAAATCCCATGGCCCAGTGTGCTGATCGACTCAGTCCAGGGTAGTGAGTAGGAAAGTAGCCGCTCGCCAGACTCCAAGCGATCAGTCCAAAGACGATGAACCAAGTGTAGTTTAGAGAGATCTGTATCCCCAATATCCGAAAGATCCTCAATCCTTTCACAACCCACTCCTATATCTCTGAGGTCCAATGGCAATAGCTAAGTTGAGGAGATCTCCTGATCTCTTTTTTTCTTCTTAAAAGAAGCCCGGATAGCTCTGGGGATCCAGAAAAGGAGGGTGATGACGATTCCCAAACCCATCGATCCCAAGATCGTATAGATTAAGGAAGTCTCAAACTTCCAGATGAGGAATTTAATCATGATCAGAGGAGCATCTGAATTCTGTATGGCAAAGATGGCGACACCAATCACGATTAAAAAGGCGACATAGATAAAAACCTGCATCTTCTCCCCTCCTTTGCTCCTTGCCCTTCCCTCTCAATAGACAGAGATCTCTGCTGTAAGTTGGGCCGGACGATGAAAGGGTAAGCGAAGGCCTTTAATAGGGATCGGACAAGAAGCTATCGAAAACCTCGGTTAAGATTTCGTTGCCTGTCTGTTCTACATTTTCAGGCTTCAACCTGAAAACGGTCATCTCTTTTTCAACCGTCACATTCTTTGTATAAGCCTTTCCCTCCTTTTTCACACCTAAATGGATGACGAAATGCGCAGACGTCTTTGCATTCGTCTTGAAATGAACGGCCTTCGCCTCTGTCCAGAATGCCTTGATCTGGATCATGAGGACAGAATCGGCCTCAATAGCCTTCAAAGATTCGGGGTTCCCATCCCAGGTGGAGACGGGGACGATTTTCAGGCCCTTCCGTGAAAGAACTTCAGTCAGGGAGTCTCTGATCGCCTTTTCCAAAGGAAAGGGATCGCTTTTGAAATAACTGGAGACCCCTTGAAGAGGAGTATGAATTCCAATATGCAGCGTGTCAGATCTTTCATCTTTGAAAGGGACAATACCAAGGGTGGGGCCGATCTTCTGCCGAAGGGAAGGAAATTCTTTAACCGGTTGATACCGGAGATAAAGGGAGTAGGTTCTCGCCTTTGCACAACTCAGTATGAGAAAACCCAAAAAGAGAATAACGAACCAGCGATAAGATCTCATTGGACATCCTCCTCATTAGAATTGGGTCCTATTCTACCACATTTCCTTTAACAAGCGTCGCCTTCTTTTAGAGGCCGGCCCAAGAGAAAATTAATGAGATTCCAAACCCCTCTATCCCTTTGATCAAGGATCTATCCTTCACTTTTGAAGAACAGAACACTGAGAGGAGGTAACGTGAGGGAGAGGGAGTAAGGCTTTCCGTGGGATGGAACGGAAGGGGCTTCCAAACCTCCAAAGTTCCCATGGCCGCTACCACCGTAGATTTTTGCATCGCTGTTTAGAACCTCTCTCCAGAGGCCGCGTCGCGGGACTCCTATTCTGTAATGGTATCTCGGGATGGGCGTGAAGTTACAAATCACCAGGAAGATATCCTTGATGTTCTTACCCTTCCTCAAGAAGCTGATGATGCTTCCCTCCCAATCACGAAAGTCTAACCACTCGAAGCCCTCGTGTTTAAAGTCGAGTTCGTACAATGCTGGCTCATCCCGGTAGAGATGGTTCAAGTCTTTAACCCACCTTTGAACTTCTTGGTGCGGCGGACATTGGAGGACATGCCATTCCAAACTCTCCTCGTGATACCACTCTCTCCACTGTGCAAATTCGCCTCCCATGAAGAGAAGTTTTTTTCCGGGGTGGCCATACATATAGCCATACAAAAGCCTGAGATTAGCATTCTTCTGCCACTCGTCTCCCGGCATCTTTCCAATCAGCGCACCCTTCCCATATGTGACTTCGTCATGGGAAAGAGGAAGGATAAAATTCTCGAAGAAGGCATACCAGAGGCTAAAGGTCAGCTGGTTGTGGTGATACTTTCTGTAAAGGGAATCTTTAGAAAAGTAATTCAGGGTATCGTGCATCCATCCCATGTTCCACTTCATACCAAATCCGAGCCCACCGACATAGGTGGGTCTCGATACCATGGGCCAGGCAGTCGATTCTTCGGCAACGGTCTGAACATCAGGATGGGCCTGATAGACCGCCTCGTTTAATCTTTCAATGAAAGTGATCGCTTCTAAGTTTTCCCTTCCTCCATATGCATTCGGTATCCATTCACCCTCTTTTCTTCCGTAGTCAAGGTAAAGCATCGAGGCTACGGCATCCACCCTCAGACCATCGACATGGTAACGATCGAGCCAGAAAAGTCCACTGCTGATGAGAAAGGCCCTCACCTCGTTTCTTCCATGATTGAAAATATAGCTTTTCCAGTCGGGATGAAATCCTTTCTTGGGATCTGCATGTTCATAAAGGTAAGTACCATCGAAAAAGACCAGACCATGTTCATCGTCTGGGAAGTGAGAAGGCACCCAGTCGAGAATGACACCGATTCCGTTCTGATGAAGCTGATCAATGAGATACATGAAATCCTGAGGAGTGCCATATCTGCTAGTGGGTGCAAAGTATCCAGCGGTCTGATATCCCCATGAACCATAGAATGGGTGTTCCATCACCGGTAAAAATTCAACATGGGTAAACCCCATCTCCTTAACATATTCTGTAAGATATGGAGCCATCTCCCGGTACGTCAGGAACCGATTGCCTTCTTCAGGAACTCGCCTCCACGAACCTAAATGGACCTCATAGATCGCAAAGGGAGCATCAAGTGCATTAAGTCGATATCTGTTTTTCATCCATTCGCTATCTCCCCATTCATAATTGAGATCCCATACCATCGATCCTGTTTTTGGAGGACATTCCCATCGAAAGGCATAAGGATCGCCTTTATCCACACGGTAGTTGTTGTAATTGGAAACCAAATGATATTTGTATGGGGCTCCTTGGAAAATACCAGGGATGAATCCTTCCCATATCCCTGAACCGTCCTCCCTGACTTTGAGAGGATGGGATTCCTTGTTCCAAAAATTAAAATCCCCCATTACAAAGACCTGCCTTGCATTCGGAGCCCAAAGGGCAAAGTAGGCCCCTTGGGTGCCATCGTGGGAAACGATGTGAGAGCCAAATTTGTTGTAAAGATTGAAATGACTTCCCTCCTTAAAGAGGTAGATATCATGATCTGTGAAAAGCGTGATATCGTATTGGAGCCCTTCTTTTTTCATAAGATGATTTCGCGTTATCCCTTCCTCATGATCCTTATGATCTTTATGATCCTTTCGGGTTCCTCCATCCCCTTTATTTTTAAAGAAAACAAGCCCTTCGTCAACCTTTTTTTCTATAATAGACATTTAGCTTAAAATGTAGTAAAAATATATAGATATATCGTTCTTTTTAAATAGTTGTTCAATCACCATTGAGGTATTTATAGGAGGTCAAATGAGGTTCCCACAATATCGACCAAGAAGGTTGCGAAGGGATGAGGTATTTCGAAGAATGATCCGTGAAACCCATCTCCGGCAAGACGATTTTATCCTTCCTCTTTTCGTTCGTCCTGGAAAAGGCGTAAAACAGCCCATCTCCTCCATGCCCGGCCATTTCCAGCTATCGATCGATCTCTTGATCAAAGAGGTGAGGGAGGCAAAATCTTTAGGGATTCTGGGCGTGATCCTCTTCGGCATTCCTGAAAAGAAGGACGAAATGGGATCGGAAGCCTATGCGGAGAATGGGATCATCCAAAGGGCGGTCAGGGCGATCAAAGAGAAGGTGGATGGATTTCTCGTCATCACCGATGTCTGCCTTTGCGAATATACCAGCCATGGACATTGCGGAGTGGTGAAGGATAAGAGAATCCTGAACGATGAAACCCTCGAACTTCTTTCCAAGCAGGCCCTCTCTCATGTTAGGGCAGGAGCAGATATTGTTGCACCTTCGGATATGATGGACGGAAGGGTGGGAGCCATTCGAAAGGTCCTTGACGAAAACCATTTCGAAGACATTGCCATCCTGGCTTACGCAGCAAAATATGCCTCCAGTTTTTACGGCCCCTTTCGGGTGGCTGCAGAGTCCAAGCCCCAATTCGGCGATCGAAAATCTTATCAGATGGATCCAGCCAACGGAGATGAGGCCTTAAGGGAGGTTCGGCTCGACATCGAAGAGGGGGCAGATATAGTCATGATCAAGCCTGCCCTGCCCTACTTGGACATTATCTATCGGGTGAAGCAGACCTTTAATATACCTGTGGCGGCCTACAATGTCAGCGGTGAATTTGCTTTGGTCAAAGCTGCTTCACAATTGGGTTGGGTCGATGGTGAACAGGTGATGATGGAATCGCTTGTCGCCATTAAACGAGCTGGGGCTGATCTCATACTGACCTACTTTGCGAAAGAAGCAGCAAAGAAGTTAGAATAGTTATAAGTTCGGAGTTATGAGTTCGGAGTTAAGAGATAATAATCAAGATTTAAGAACTACGGGTCACGAGTATCGAATCACGAATCACCAGTTGAGGATGGTGGCGTGGGAGTTGACGAGGGGATGTAATTTGGCTTGTGTCCACTGCCGCGCCTCTGCGGAGCGAGGGCCCTACCCAGGAGAACTCTCAACCGAGGAATGCCTCAAGGTGATGGATGAGATCGCCTCTATCAGTAAACCTGTCATCATCCTGACCGGAGGGGAACCTCTTCTCCGGAAGGATGTTTTCAGGCTGGCCCGGTATGGATCAGACAAAGGTTTTCGAATGGTTATGGCCACAAATGGCACATTAATTGCAGCAAAAATAGTTAATATGATGAACGATTCCGGCATACAAAGAATCAGCATTAGCCTCGACGGCCCCAATGCGGAGACCCATGATGCGTTTCGCAAGGTGAAAGGGGCCTTTGAAGGGTCCCTTCGGGGCATCGAGATGGCAAAAAAAGGAGGTCTTGAATTCCAGATCAATACGACCATTACACAGTTTAACCTCCATCTGATTCCTGAGATACTTAGTCTTGCTGTGGCTCTCGGTGCAGTGGCTCATCATATCTTTCTCCTCGTTCCCACAGGAAGGGGAAAGGAGCTTGAGGACCAGTCCATCTCTGCCCTTGATTATGAAAAAACCCTTCGC
>CAZFJD010000025.1:0-17313 GCA_964518775.1 uncultured Syntrophaceae bacterium | reverse complement strand
GATCAGGATTCTTTTGATATCCGTCCGCTTAGGCATTGGAGTGGAGCTCCATCATCTTCATAAACTCATCAAAGAGGTTTTGTGTGTCGTGAGGGCCTGGCGAAGCCTCGGGATGATACTGTACGGAAAAGATCGGTAGCCTCTTGTGTCTCATCCCTTCCGAGGTATGGTCATTGAGATTGATTTGGGTCAATTCAATCTCATCTGGATTCAAAGAATCAGGGTCCACACAGAACCCATGGTTCTGAGAAGTGATCATGATCCTTCCGGTCTTGAGATCTTTCACGGGTTGGTTGGCTCCCCTGTGGCCAAATTTCAGCTTGAAGGTCTTTCCCCCAAAGGCTAATCCCAAAAGCTGATGTCCAAGGCAAATCCCGAAAATTGGTTTTCTTCCGATGAGTTGGCGAACAGTCTCAATCGCATAGGGGACTCCTTCGGGGTCTCCGGGTCCATTGGATAAGAGGATTCCGTCTGGTCGGAAGGAGAGAATCGATTCGACTGATGAGGATGCAGGAAGAACCGTCACCTTACAGTTTCTTTCTCGTAAGGAGCGGAGGATATTATATTTCACACCATAATCTAAAACGACCACCTTAAATTGAGAGTTGTAAGTAGAGGGTGGAATGTGGAGATCAAGAAACTGTCGGTCATTGATCCTATTCCATTCAAAAGGTTTGTTGCAAGTCACCTCTTTCACCAGGTCTCGGCCAATCAGGCCTGGAGATGCCTTGGCCTTTTCAATCAGGCGATCTGGGTTGAGATCTTCCGTAGAGACGATGGCCTTCATTGCGCCCAGGGAACGGATATGCTTTGTGAGGGCCCGTGTGTCCAGACCTTCCAGTCCCATGATTTCCTGTTCAACCAGATAGTCGGATAGACGTTTATCACTCCGCCAATTGGAAAAGAGGCTACTGTTCTCTTTGACGATGAACCCTTCCACCTTCGGCCTCTGGGATTCGATATCCTCCTCATTCACCCCATAATTCCCAATGAGAGGGTAAGTCATGATGACGATCTGACCTTTGTAGGAGGGATCGGTCAAAATCTCCTGATAGCCTGTCATACTCGTGTTGAAGACAAGTTCCCCGGTCTTTTCTCCTGGAGAGCCGAAAGACCTCCCCTCGAAGACCGACCCATCCTCTAAGGCCAGTATTGCTTTCTGAACTTGCTTCATTAAAAAAATCCTTTTACCGCCATGCGCATAGCGCTAAGCGCTTAGCGTCTTCTATTGGTAATCTCCCCATAAAAAAAGACCCCCGATCCCGATTTAACAGGATCGAGGGTCTATAATTTTTTTCCGCTGGTATAACCATAGAATTTCTTAACTTTATCTACCCTTTTTTACCATGCCTACCCCTGTTTGTCAAGATATTTCCTCACTTTTCTGCCGCCTGGCTGCACCTCACGGTGACCGGCGACGTAGTCACCACTCTTTGAAAGTTCGGTTAGGCATGTTGGTATATCTTTGTTTTAGTAGGCCTCGCCATCAGCTTTTCGATCCTGTTCTGAATCTTTTTTCTCTCTGGGTTCTTTTCCCAGCTTTTCCAGTCATCGATGCTCTGCCAGGTGGTGATCACGATATAGTTATGGGGATCATCCAACGCCCTAAGCGTTTCGCCGGAGATGTAGCCTTTTGACGGAACTGCTTTCGATCTCAATTCTCTTAAGAGTTTGGCAAAATCCGCTTCCTTTCCCTTCTTCACCTTCCGATCGATGACGATCCTGACGGCCATAGCTCTTCACCTCCTGCTTTTTTTAGAATGTTACCAATTCTCTTCGGAGATTTCAAGTAAAAATTATCTAATATTTTTTACTGGGCACTGCCAAACAGACTCTTCATGCGCATTAAAAGAGTGATATCGCCGACGACTGTATATTTCCCTTCCATGAAGGCTTGTTGTCCATCCATTTCTCCATTCGCGATGGCCAGCCAGATCTCAGAAGGAGTCTTGATGGTCAGGGTAGGAGAATCTACGCTTCCTTCATTATAGATGCATCTTCCATTTTCAATCAAAAAAAACCATTCGCCACTCTGTTTCCCAGTAACTTCAAATTGAATCTTTGCCTTGAGATCCCCTGCAGCCTGAGCCTTGAAGGTTGCTGCCATTCCCCTGAGAAGAAGTCTCATATCTTCTATCCTCCCTTGCACAGGCTTTCCCTGGGTGATCCCTTCAAGGTGGCTATCCCACCATAGGTTGGCCATTTCAGCCATCTCATCGGGTGAGACAAGAGGTTTCTGCATTTCAACCTCTGTCTCTTTTGAAACCCTTCCGTCCCGGACAACCTCAATTCCTGCCTGATAAGCTGCTTGCAGAACACCTTGAACCTTATCCTTCAATGCTTTTTGTTTTAATAGTTCACCAGCAGGCATTAGGAGTTCCCCGATAAGAGGCACCTGCCCAGTTCGTTCTAAATGGCGGAAGACATGACGGAGGCCGTCAAAGTGAGAAACCTCAGGGAATCCGCAGTTAGAGATAAGAACCATCTTTAGATTCCTTTCGTATCTCGGAAGATGCCTATAGGTCTCTCCCGTCTTCACCAGATGAGGATCAAGAAGCGGAAGGAGCCTTTCCTGAAAGGCCTTGAGAAGGGAGGTCATGTTAAAAATATAGAGAGGTGTTGCATAAACGATAATATCGCAATGACGGACCTTTTCTAAAAGGTCCGGCATGTCGTCCTTGAATACACATACTCCAGGAGTCTTTGTCCAGCAGGTGTAACATCCTATGCATGAATGAATATTTTTCTCTTTTAGGTAGATCGTTTCGGTTTCAGCCCCTTGACTCTGGGCACCTCTCAGGAATTCTTGAAGAAGGATTTCAGTATTACTTTCCTTCGGCCGTGGACTTCCTTGCACAGCTAAGATCTTTATCATTTTTTTCTCTCCTTTTTTGTTGAGGTCTTTTCCTTTTGCCTTCGTAGGAGGGTGAAAGAGTTCTCCCATTCTCATCAGTAAATTCATATCTCCCTTCACTTCGTAAAGCCCGTCCATCAGAGCTCGGGCCGGATTGATCTCTCGACGTGCGATCTTTAGCCAAATATCGGCTGGAGAGATGATTGTCAGGTTTGGAGAAAGCGACTCCCCTTCTCGGGCTCTACATTGCCCTTCTAAAATGGATAACACCATCTTTCCTCTCTCCTCACCAGAAAGGTCAAACTGGATCTCCGCCTTGAGATCACCAGCAGATGCAGAGTCAAAACCCAGAGGCATCCGCAAGATCAGTTCTTTGACTGTGTCTGGAAAGAGGGATGGATCAATAGCTTCGGAGGTGAACTGTCTCTTTAGATAGTAATTAGGGTAAAGCCTGACAGCAGGAAGGCCAATCCCTAAAATAATGACTAAAGGCAGGATGATGGAAAATAGTGGCTTTCCATGGCCTAGCCAGCACGATAGGAACGCGAGGAAGAAAATGCAACTCCAAAAATAGGTAAGATGGAGATTGATCGTTCGAAATTGAGGGGTATTCCAAACCCTCTCTGGGGTCATTTGCTTGGCGATTGCGAAGGTGAAGGGATCGTATCCGAATAATTGAGGAATCAGAGTTGTCAGAAAAAGGACGAAATAGAGAAATGCGGTGGAATTCTCTACAAAAATTGAGGAGACATGAGGAGGAGCGAAATATACCCATGCTGTTCCGACACCCAGAAAGCCAAGGAAGGCCTTTTCCAGATAGGTTGTATGATGGATAAGCTTCTTCGAGAGGATAAATTGAACCACCGCAAGGATTAGACCTAAGAGAGTGGCGAGTTTGGCCTGCCCTGCGGTGGCATCACCCACCCGTGCAATCACCTTAAACGTGATTATCGGAATGAAAGAGGTAATAAACAGAATTATTTTTACTTTCGAGTTCATATCCTCGTTCTCCTCTTCTTGTATTCACGAGCTTTCTCGTGTGGATTATTTTTGGATGAAGATTTTTCCCTATTAACGGCTTTTAATAATTTGTTGCACCATTCTGTAACCATTTCTGCATGCATCCGACCAAACTCCAATGTAAAGGCCCAATATCGGGCGTCATCAGAAGCACCGGTCAGAGACGCATAGCGTTGAATGACTGGTTTCACCTCCTGTTCATATTTTTTGAGTAAATGGGTATAGTATTCGCTCATTTTCTGGAGGTGATTAGAAAATTGATCCTTATCCATCTGGTGGCCAAAGAAAATTTTCAACATCATGGGATTCTTGCGTTGCGGAACCTCTGACGGCTCCTTCAACCATCGCCGAAATTCTCTTAATCCTTTGCCAGTGAGCTTGTATACCTTACGGCTTGGTTTTCCCTCCTGATGTTCAATCACTGCCGTGAGCCAACCTTTTTTTTCCATTTGATTCAATGTCCGATAGATCTGGGGGAGTGTTGCATTCCAAAAAAAGTAAATCGATTCTTTAAAAGCCTTCTTAAGTTGGTAACCTGTTGCTGGACGGTAATTGAGTAAACCCAATAAGGCATGCGGCAAAGACATGAGCCCCCTCCTTATAAAATTTATTATATATATAATTATGCACATATTAGCTTATGAACTGACTCTTGTCAAGCAAATTCTTTCATGTTGAAAATCTCTTGATCGAGGGATGAACCCAAGGGGAAAAGCCATAACGAAGAAGAGAATTCGGTTTTTGGTATCTAAATGAAGATTAATCACATTTCCATTGGCACAGGCTTTTGATGATGTTGAGACAGTGATGGAAATGTTCTTCCTTGAGAGGTGGGGGGAGAGATTAATGATACCCTTCCAGTTCACCGCGCGGGATGATCCATCGGAAATTTTCAGGCTCTAAGGTTTCGGGATGCCCGTCAATACGGATGGCAAGATGGCTGTTCTCTCTCGAGATGCCGAGGTCGAAGATCCTTTCGAGTTTCAAGAGCCGCCCTGCAATCTCTTCCCACTTTTGATCGTCGATCGGATGAACCGTGCAACTCTTGTACTGGGCCTCTTCTAATCTGCGATCGGGATCATAGAAAATAGCCTCGCCGGCAGAGGCGCCTGCCAGAATTTTGGCCCCCTTATAAGGGGAGTCCATTCGGTGAAGAATTCCATCGTATCCCCGAAAGAGCCCAAGCATGAGCACTGAACCTCCCATGAGGGCCTGGCAGAGATGTTCGTAGGCAGTGCCCACGATGTTTACCTGTAAACCAGGACCTGTCGGATCGCTTACCGCACAGACCCACCCCCGGTCTACTACGTTGCCGAGGATATTGAATGTTCCTCCCTTTGCAGAGTATCCTGTCACCTTGCCAGCATCGCCGTGAATCTCCAGAGTTCCAGAATGCATGACCATTCCCGTGAAGTTCTGGGCATGTCCGTGGACCCGCACCAGCGCGCCCATGTTGAATGCTCCGCAGTATTCGCCTGGGCTTCCCCAAACGTCAACCGTTGTATCCGCCGTTGGTCCAAAACCCATGCCCATACCAATACCTCGTTGGCCTCCCACTCTGTAAACGATGAATTTCCTCCATCCCGTTCGGTGGGCGTAATCGAGGAAACAGCTGAGCACGCGCAGATGGTCGATTCCTTCTGGCCGGAATCCCCTGGCATCCACGACAAGCACCTGGTTGATATTTTCCGGCTGTCCAAGTCCCCAAGCATCCCTGAAGGTCACGCGAACCATTTCTTTTTCACCGTGGATATGATCCAAAAGGGAGTTCATCTGCTCGTGTACAATATGAAAGAGCATCCCTCTATCCTTGCTCCCGATTTCCCAAGCAGGCAGATGGTCGTAGATTCGTGTCAGTTCTTCAATGGCCTTCACTTCTGACAACTTCTTTGTCATACCTTCTAATGCCTTCCTGAATTCACCGAATCCCCAAAAGGGCAGTCGAGCTTTAAAGAGCTCCGAAGGATTCGACCCGGAATCAACTTCCGTTCCATAAGCCATAGTCGGGGGGATGGAGTCTTCAGAAGGAAATTTCCCATGGGGAACCTTGATGGGACGGCCAAATTTGTCAACGACCTCGTGGCCAGAGATCCTTCCCTTGTCGTCATAGAAGACCCTGCTCACCATGCCTGTTGTAACGGTGAAGGTGAGGGGAGGGACGGTGCTCCGCATCAATCCAAGACGATAAAGCTCCTCGACTCCTGCATCGCTTCCTTGCTTCTCAGAGCAGATGATCGAGATGAAGTTTTCTCCATCGTCGTAGAGCATGGCTACGTTGGGTCGAAGCAGGGAGGGATCGATAATATCCAGCCTTTCGATCACTCGGCGGTATGGATCGATTCTCCCGCAGAGGTATTGATAAGGACCATCGGGTGCACTTTCAAGCTCCACTTCCTGCACGCGTTCGAAGCGTTCCCTCACCTCGGGAGGCAACTGGGTAAGGCTCCATCCTGTTGTGGGCGAGAAAGATTCGACCAGAGCATCGAAGGGATAGCGGAGGTACTGGCTGAGCAGGTGAAGTTTGATGGATGCCACAGCTGTGTCGGTCTGGGCTAATGGTGTTAAGTTAAACTGAGAAACCCGGTTCCACATCGTGCGATAGTTGGTCGTCTCTCCATTATGGGTGAGAGCGGTGTGGAGTTCTGCAAAGGGATGGGCGTTCATCTGGTCCACGACCGAACCAGTGGCCAACCTTCGATGGATGACGTTCACCGGTGCCTCTGGAAGTTCCCAGGGGATCTTCTGACCATCGCTCTTCCAGCAGCCAGAGTTCTTCCCGCACGAGAGGATCGCTGCCTTCTTCTGTTGAATCTCCGCATAATTCTCCCGAGTAATTCTACGGGAGAGCCGGTAGATATATTCGTCTTCGGCATCCTGGAGAAATTCTATACTCTTTTTATAATTGTCTACAGTCAGATCTTGATAGCGGATCTGCCTGGGTGGCCAGACCGGGTCGATCATCAGATCCTTCTCAATAAACTGAAACAGCTCTTCTTTTCGAACCCGCACAAAGAACCTATAGACATCTCCTGGATCCTTCTCGCCAAAAAGCCTGAAATCCTCCTCTTCCCCGCTTTGACCGGCACGATAAGGGATACGGCATCGCTCAACATCACCGTCAAAGTTATCCACCCAGAGTCCGGTGAAATACTGGGAGTAGATTTGCTCCATGATACGCCGCCGTTGCCCCAGGACTTGCTGCCGGGCCTTTCTACGAATCTCTGTGACGCCCATATTGGGATGCTGGATAAGGATTTCCTGCTCCACTTGTGATTGGAGCACCCATTTGACCAATACATGGAGGGCATAATGATCCATGTGATGGGGATAGCAGCCTCCCTTCCAGACTCCAACCCCATCCATGCCTCGGTTCGCCATCCGATCGAGCATCAGATCCATGACATGACTCGGAATGAAGTGGTTGGAGACAATAGCAGCCACCCCGCAATCAGAGGGAGCAGGCTTCTGGGCTTGGAGGGCAGGCTCGGAGATTTCAGTTCGGCGCCGCCGCCGTTCCTTCACTCTCTCCTCGAGCAAGGACCATTCGATGAGGTCATACCGTCCTCGGAGTTCTCGAATGTCTTTCATTCCGAGACCGGCTAAGGCCCTAACTGTTTGGGCCTGCAGGATTGCGCGGAAGTTGATGATCTGTTGGGTATTGATTTCAACATGACGCAACAACTGCATCTTGGGCTCAATAGTCGAGATGCCACTGCGGCATCCTGACTCGCAGTTTCGGTCTCGAACGCAGCCGATGGCAACGAGGTCTGCGGTTCCGAGGATCACTCCATCAAGGCCCAAAGCGACCCCCTTGATCACATCACCCCACGTGCGGAATCCACCGCTCCCCATGAAGACGACATAATCCCTCAGACCATCGTCCATCAGTTTTTCGTGGCAGATGGGGATAGCATACTCCATATGCATTCCCATCTGGCCTTTGATGATGTCTGGAGCTGCACCTGTCCCACCCCGGGGTCCATCGAGCCATATCTCAATGGCCATCCCGTTATCCTTCGCAATTCGGGCGAGGCCGGAAAAGATGTACTCGATGTCAGGGGAGGGAGAAACCTTGATGCATATGGTGGTATGGCGATTGATCATTCGAACCGCATCAATGAAGGCCTTCACATCCTCAATGGAGTAGCAGTTATGAAAGGGGAAGGGAGAGATAAGGCTGATCCCCTCCTTAACCCCGCGCAGTCTGGAGACGAGCCCAAAGACTTTTCTCCCCAACAAGTGGCCACCTACCCCCTGCTTCGCTCCTTGACTGTAGGCGATCACGACTCGACGGCCTCGACGAATCGTATCTTTTGTGACTCCAAAAAGTCCGGTTTTGAGCTGGGTTGAGACAAAAGGTTCATCTTCGGCCGTAACGATCGGGACATATTGGATGGGCATAGAGGGCGAGTATTGCTGAAGGGCTTCCAACAGTCCTTTGTATTCATAAGATTCGTCCAAGTCCTGATGAATTCTTTTGATGATTTCCTCCAAAGGGATGAGTTTTCGCTCTTGCATGAGAGGGCTCAACAGGGCCACCTGTTGATCAGTCAAATCGAGGGGATCACACCTTGAATCGAGAATGAAGATGGTAGGGTATCCTCCCTCACCGGTATCTACTTGGGTTACAAGGGCCCGTGAGGCCAGAACTCGGGCACGCCACGTTCCTGGACCGATCGACCCAACAGACATTCCGGCTCCCATGAAGGGGGTCCGCAGCTGCAATTCCGGAGAGAGCCGAAGGCCGGTCGATACTTCATCCAATCTTTCTTCAGGGATGGGGTCAGGGTTATTCTGAAATAGAACACGGATGTTGTCGAAACCATCTCCTAAGTTCCCATGCTCCTCCGCATGAGAAACGAGAAGGGTCTTCTGATCCCCACTGGCCATACGACCTACTGAGGCGATGAGGGAGGCGGGCCAGACGTGATCGCGGTCGAAAATGCGATAGCATGAGGTGCTCAGATTCACATTGTAGAATCGGTGCGGAAGCTGAGTGGGCTGAATCAAGCTCTTCAATTGCCTATATTTCCAGCCATAGCCATCGCCCTCCCTTTGAATCCGTGCCATGTTGCACTGATGGTTTCGCTTGAGGCGTTCCTCGTTTTTGAAATAGTCGTAGATCCTTTCCTCGAGATCGTCAAAGATGAGGAGCCGATTCTCTTCACCAACCGTCTTCCTAATCTCTTTGAAACCAGAGGCGCCCAAAACCTCAATGATCTGAATGTTCCAGATCCGAATCAGGTTGGAAATGCGCTTGACTAAGGTTGAAGTCTCATAAGGGATCGAGAGGTTTGCTCCCTTCAGAGATTTTTGCCGCGCCATGGGATCAGCCGTGAGGAGAACGGGCCAATCAATCTTAATCGCATTGGCGCCGCGTTGGATCGTCTTCTGGGCGTCTGCAGCAGAACGGATTCCGCCTGAAGCAAGAATGGAGAACCGGTGTCTCAGTTTCTGCTCCACCAAAAAGCGGTGGACCGCAGGAACCCCATCAGTGGTGGGGTAATATCCTTTTTCTTTATCGTAATCCGACGTCAAGCACAGGAGATCAAAGGGCGACTCGAAGAGCGAGGTGAGTCTCTTCTCGAAGGCTGGAGCGGGTCGAAGCTCTGAATCGATCTCATCCTTTTTTATATTGAGAACAGCGCACAGGGTGGGTGACCCAGAGAAGAGGCTCTTGATTTCATCCATTCGTTCCATCAGACCATTGTTCAATTCGATTTCGATTAAATCAGGAATTCGATGGGATAATCCTTCGGGCCCCTTTTCTCCGCTCAAGAGGTCCTCCATATTTCTGGCAGTCAATCGGAGAATCAGGCTATCGATTCTCTCTCCGATCATCGATCTGTAATACTCCATTTCTTCGAGCCGCAAGGTGAGGCGGGTTCCCATCTCTATGACGGCCTTAAGCATGGAGTCTATTAGAATTTCCCCTCCATCAATGGGCATGAGATCCAAGATCAGGGGGGTTTTCAGTCGAACCAGACGGGATGGAGGAGTTTCCAATCTCCCTCCATCGAAGGTCAGGTACTTCGGTCTTCGGCCGAGCTGAATGGCTATGGCATCGGCGGAGCTTTCATAGAGAAGGTTCTGCGCAGGACCCACGATATGGAAATGGCCAAAGCGGATACCATCATTTCCCGAGCCACGATGGGGATCTCCCTGCCCTGTTCCAGAGACAGGGATCTTTCCAGTCGTTGCTTCCAGATCGATACGGCTGACGACTTCGTTGTTCCAGTATGGATCATCCATGCTGAGATAGTCCGGATGCAGTTCCACGGAAGTAGCGGGTAGTCCAGCTGCAATCTGGGGGCACCGTTCGAGGCAGGCCCCACAGCCGCGACAGAGTGCTTCATCAGCAATCACAACCTTACGGGGATCTGACTCATCCCGCTTCCGTACGCTGTACATGCAGGCATCCACACAGATCCCACAATGAAGACAATATCCTTCGTCAATGAGAACACGGTACCTCGGGAAAGTCTGTCGCTCTTCGTGAACCTTCTGGTCGAAACCGGTCCGGATCACGTCGAGGAATCGTTGAAACTCAGAACTGGTTTCAACTTGTTGGACGAATTGCGTCACTTCCTGAATGGGGAAAGGGATGGTACGGGAAAGATACTTCTCCAGGTGATCAAAGAGTTCGCGATGTTTCAGATCCACCTGGCACTCTTCATCACAGCGGCCGCAGTGCATGCAGAAGTAAAGCGGCAGGACCTTGGACAATTCGAGCTTGTTTGTTTCAAGGGCTCGTTTGACGGTCAGCAGCTTTCCTCTCGCCGTGAACGTTTCGTCCCGAGTCGCTCTATAGACCGGGCATCGCGAAACGCAGCCCCCGCACTGAGCACAGGCGAGAATATCGTTAGCGATCTCTTCAAGCCCTTCCGGAACGACGGGAATACGACGCCGAAGCGCCTTCTCCGGGATGAGGGAGAAGAATTTGAACAGAAGCCACTGGGTTGCGGAGAGCTCGAGGTTAAAGATGTCGGAATGAAAAAGGATCTTCTGAAGGGGACCCAATCTTCCAGAGGCACTGAAGAACTTCCCTGGATTAAGGATGCCAACCGGATCTACTCTCTTCTTATAACGAATCAGCTGCTTCAGTTTCTCCTGGGGATAGAGGTGGCGCAAGAAAGGTGTGTTCCATATTCCCAGGCCATAGGGTTTCCCGCCGTAGAATTGAACAGCCAGTCTGACCATCATAGGAACGAGCAGCAGGTCAGCGTAGAAGATGGCGTTCCGATGGTCCGTGGTCAGTATGGCCAAGAAGAGGACTTGGTCGCGATTTACCAGGTGAGAGGTTGGGTAGAGCGTCAGACCCAAACGCTTCCCCCATTCACGGATCTCTTTATGGTAAGAAGCTGCCTGATCCAGAGAGAGCAGAACCTCTGTAGCCAGGAGAGAGGGGCCCAGATGTTTGATCGACATGGGAAGGAACCGTTGTTCCCAGAGGTAGTTAGCCGATGCTTCGTCTGCCGCTTGAATTCCGTTTTCAGCAAGATAGGCTTCCAATTCACGGACTTGTTTATTATCGGAAAAGGCAACCATGACCAGATTTTTGTCCTCAACGCAAAGCTTGCCGCCGGATTGCACCTTGAGGGCCTGGATGAACTCAGAATGGTAGACAGCGAGCTCCTCAGGATTGATCAAAGGATCATGGGAGAGCTTCTTCGCGAGGGCATAGGCAGCAGCCGGTTCTTCAAAGGGGATGATCATTGGATACCACCGGAGAGGTCTTCGGCCCACCTTGAGCGTTGCCTTCACAATGATCCCCATCTGCCCCTCGGTCGAGAGGAAGTAGTTGATCTCGGGGTCCTCTGCTGTGAGGTCTTTAGTCTTTGCATCGGGCGTGATCACTCGAATGGAGACCAATTGATTTTTGATCGGGCCGTAATGATACGTGCCGAATCCCATTCCCCCAGTGGCTATCCAACCCATGAGGGTTCCGCCCCTTCCAGAGGTCATCGTCAGAAGAGTTAACCCATGGCGTTCCAACTGCCGTCCTATATCGAGAAAACGGGCACCGGGTCCCACTGTCACCTGAAGGGCTTCAGGATTCGTCTCAATCGTGTCCATTAAACTGAGATCGATCAGTATTCCGCCACGGGTGGGAACTGCTCCGCCGTATCCCCATGTCCCGGCGCCTCGAACGGTTAATGGAATTTTGTGCTCACGGGCAATGGAAAAGATCTCCAGAAGATGTTCCTCAGTGGTGGGCTGAAGAATAAGATCGGGCAGACTTTTGAGCATCAGGTCGCGGATCAAGGGCGGGAGATTGACGTTTAGGTCATAACGGTAATATTCAAGCTTCTCTGGATCGTCTATGATTCTTAGGTCGGGATTCTTTTGTAAAAACCTTTGGAGAGATTTACTCCAGGTCAATTTAGTTCTCTTCTTATTCACTATGCTGATTAGCCTCTTTTTATCTTTGCAATTTCATGTATGATAAACATAACCCACGAATTGAAAGAACTCAACTTATAGCGAACGGTTAAAAAAGTAATCATTTACACCTTCGCCTGCATCCCCTCCCAATTGGGGAGGGGAGGTTTCCGGTCAATAAGAGCCAACAACAAGGGGGACGAAGATCACACTATAGGACAGGAAGATATTTATCCAATTCGAATTGAGAAACATGGGTCCGGTAACGATCCCATTCGATCTTTTTGTTCTCAATAAATTTTTGAAAGATGTGATCCCCCAATGTTTCCCTGACTAACTCGCTCTGCTCTGTCAATTGAATCGCTTCGAACAAATTTCCTGGAAGAGAGTCGATCCCGTGCCTTTTTCTCGCCTCCTCAGACATTTCATAAATGTCCTCTTCAACAGGGGGTGGAAGTTCATAACCCTTTTCAATTCCCTTTAAACCCGCGGCCAGCATCATGGCAAAAGCCAGATAGGGATTGCAAGCTGGGTCAGGTGATCGGAATTCAATCCGTGTTGCTTTCTCTTTCCCTGGCTTATACATGGGTACTCGGACAAGAGTAGACCGGTTCCGGCGAGCCCAGGAGATATAGACCGGTGCCTCATAGCCGGGCACGAGTCTCTTGTAAGAGTTGACCCATTGAGACGTGATGGAGGTGATCTCCTTAGAATGTTTTAAGATCCCGGCGATATAGGATTTGGCTGTCTTAGAGAGATGAAATTCATCTTTTGGATCGAAGAAGGCATTCTTATCACCTTTGAAAAGGGATTGATGGGTATGCATGCCACTTCCGTTCTGCCCGAAAATCGGTTTGGGCATAAAAGTCGCATATACCCCATGCTTCAGTGCAATCTCCTTGACAACAAGCCGATAGGTCATTGCATGGTCTGCCATGGTCAGGGCGTCGGTATAGCGAAGGTCGATCTCATGCTGACTGGGTGCTACCTCGTGGTGACTATATTCTACATGAATCCCCATAGCTTCCAAGGTCAAAATGGTTTCACGCCGAAGCTCGGTAGCAACATCAAGAGGAGTAAGATCGAAATAGCCCCCCCGATCCAACGTCTCCGGTTTTCCATTATTGGTTTTAAAATAGAAGTACTCCAGCTCAGGGCCCACATAGAAGGTGTAGCCGAGGTCTTGAGCCTTTTTGAGATTTCTTTTTAAAACCCACCGGGGATCACCTTTGTAAGGAGTTCCGTCGGGTTCATAAATATCTGCAAACATTCTGGCCACGGCATTCTCTCTTGGTCTCCAGGGAAGGATCTGAAAGGTCTTTGGATCAGGCTTGGCGATCATATCACTCTCATCAATGCGGGCATAACCCTGAATGGAGGAACCATCGAATCCCATTCCTTCCTCCATAGCACCTTCCAATTCATCGATGGTGATGGCAAAACCTTTCAAGAATCCGAGAACGTCCGTGAACCAAAGCCGAATAAATTTAACATCGTTCTCCTTCGCCTTCTTTAGTACATGCTCTTTGTCGTTATTCATTTTTCCCTCCTTTTGATTAATCATTCGCATTCAAAAAAAAGGCGTCTCTTTTTTACCTGTCGATGACAGGAGGAGACGCCTTTGTCTGCTTATTACCTGTCAATCAGAGGTAGAGACGCCCTCGTCCGGTTCAATACTGCTTTGTATTACAAAATTTAAGAGCAAATCTTATGCCATCGAACATAATTTTTGTGGATTTATTTCCACTTTATAATTTTTTGAAATCACTAAGCATTATTTGACATTGGAGAAACTTCCATATTTGGGAGGATGGGGGGACTTTCAAAATGATGACGGAATTCAAACACGATGTTTAAAATTAAACAGGGGATCCATAGCTTCTACCAAAAAAATTGACAATCCTCCCTCTTTTTCATAAATTGTTAAACAGGACAAATTGGAGGAGCGACAGGAGGCCTTATGGATATAGATAAGTTTTTGGAGTTGACAAAAAAGTTAGACAAGAAAAAGAAAGGAAAACAAGAGGAGTTAGAAAAGCTCAAAAGATTCTTCGAACGATTCCATCTTTTGAATCGGGCATACCTGGACAAAGAAACCTTCGGAAAGGCTCAAGACTCGATCTCGTCCATTGCTGAGACCATTGCCAACACGGTTCAATATCTGGATGCTGAGATTGCCCGGTTAAGAAGCAAACGGCTAAAGCTCCCCTTTGAAAATGTAACACTCGGTGAGATGCAGAAGGTCCAGAACAGAAATGAGATGATGCTGAAGGAGTATTTGGCAGGGTTTTCGAAATAAGATCATTCCCTTTTTATGAGATTTGGAGGAAGGTGAGATGAAGAAGATATTCTTAGTCCTAATCTTGGTTTTCTTGCAGTTAGAAGGTGTTACTGTAAGTTCAGGACAACCTGATAAAAGAACTCTAACCAAGAAGATTATGGAGAAGTCTGGTATGAATGAACAGATGCGGCAAATCCCGCTTCTTTTATCGGCAGAATTATCTCAAGCAAAAGACAAGATTCCTCCGGAATTGTTGAGGGGTTTGGAACGGGAAATGGTGAAAATTTTTGATCCAGAAAAGATCTTAAAAGAAATTTCAAGACAGGTCGAAACCCGTTGTGATATAAAGGGCATGCAGGAGATCCTCATGTGGCTTGAATCGGATTTAGGAAAGAAGATTACAGCCCTTGAGAAGGATAGTACTACCCCTGAAGGGATGCGAGGGATAAAAGAATCCGCCGCTTTGTTTGAGAAAGCGCCGGCATCGAAGACGCGGCAGAACCTTTTGCAAAGGTTCATCGAGGCAAGCAATGCAGTAAAACTAATCGTCGATATGAAAATATCCATGGCCATTGCTATGTTAACGGCGATCAATTCGGCTTTGCCCGTAGAAAGGAGAACGGATATCGACATGATAAAAGAGCAGATCGAGGGACTACGCCCAAAAATTGAAGAGGAAGCCAGAAGAGCTGCGTTACAAGAGAGCCTTTACATTTACAGGACGTTAAAGGATGAAGAATTTCAGCGTTATGTCGAATTCTCTGAGTCTAAGAGCGGGAGACGCTATCATGAAGTTGCTTTTGAAGCATTCAAAGATACCATGCAAAGGGCTTCCTTGGATTTTGGAAAAGCGCTGGGGGATCTCTATAAAAAAATTAAGATCCAAAGGGGGATTTCGGGTAGGATTCTCGTGCATCTGAAAGGCGGCAAGACTTTAATATGGAATAACTATACGGAGAAGGACAATCGGTACTGCACATGGATTCTTGATGGTGAGTTTTGCATCAATAAAAATGATGTGTCCTCTATTGAATTAGAATAATAAAAGGGTCATTTTTAAAAATAGAGATAGCCTCACATATCCCTTTTTTCATTCCCCTCAAGGAATGATTTCTTATTGGGGTCTGGCGGACTAATTTTGATCATTCCTTCTCATTCCTATCAGTGCTTTCAGTGAGTCGAAGAGTTGACAAGCCGGGTCCTTTTTTCATAAATTTGTACGCAAGAAGGACTTGGCGCTGAGATTGCCCGGTTAAGAAGCAAACGGCTAAAGCTCCCCTTTGAAAATGTAACACTCGGTGAGATGCAGAAGGTCCAGAACAGAAATGAGATGATGCTGAAGGAGTATTTGGGAGGATTTTCGAAATAGAACCAAAAAGGAGGAGGATATGAAGAAGCTTGTTATTATCCTGGCATTGATCTTCTTAGTGACTCCTAGTGCTTTCTCGGCAGGAGAGCCCCAGGAAGCCCTGATTGCGGATGCAAAGGCGGAAGGGAAGGCAACCTTCTACGCCAACATCACAGCGGTCGAGCCTATCATGGAGGCGTTCACCAAGAAATATGGCGTGAAAGGAGAGTATACGCGAATATCCACTGACAAATTTGTCGCCACCATTACCACGGAGCATGAAGCCGGAAAACTCTTGGCCGATGTTTTGCAGGCCCCCATACCCATCTTGGAAATATTGAAGGCAAAAGGCGTCTTGGCCTCATACAAATCGCCTGTAGCTGCCGGCTACCCTGAGTGGACGAGAAAGGACGATAAGATACAGATTTTTGGCATTGAATATGTTGCGCTGCTCTACAACAAAGAACTTGTCAAACCGGCGGATGTTCCCAAGAAGTACGAGGACCTGATGGATCCGAAATGGCGCGGGAAGATCGTCATGGCCAATCCCGCCTCCCACGCGACCACCATTTCCTGGCTCGTAGGTTTGAAGGAACAGGTCTTTTCGACGGAAGATGCGTGGATGAAGTTCGTCAAAGGACTGGCTGCGAACAAGCCGATGTTTGTCAGTTCCTTCGGTCCCACGCCTGCTCCCATTGAGAGTGGAGAAAAACTGATTGGCATTTCGATGCCCAAATACATCTTGACCAAAAGACCAGCCCCCTTAGATTGGGCCAGAGTTGGGCAGCCCCTGTTGGGGACACCCCGAGGGATGGGCATCACCAATAAGGCACCGCATCCCAACGCCGCCAAGCTATTCTTCGATTACTGGTTGTCTAAGGAGTCCGCGAAGATCCTTGCCGAAAAGGTGGGCGAGTACGTCCTCTACCCCGGTGTTTACCCTCCGATCAATGGGATCGAAAAAGCCAAGGTTCAGCCGATTCGGGAGCTCTCGGACGATGAAATCCGGCATTGGGCCGGCGAGTTCAAGAAGATCTTTTAAGTACCGTAATACCAATCCCTATTCGCGCTTGAAGCCCGAGATCCCTCGGGCTTCAAGCCTTGTGGATGTGATAGGATGGAGATTCGAATAAAGAATCTCAATAAGAATTATTTCTCCGAAGGCAAGACGATTACGGCGCTGTCAGATGTTGATCTGAGCATACCGGCTAACAAAATCTTCACACTTCTCGGTCCAAGCGGGTGTGGCAAAACGACGCTTCTCCGGTGCATCGTGGGATTAGAAATACCAGATTCCGGCGAGATCAGCATAGGGGATGAAATGGTATGGTCAAAAGACAGAGGGATCTTTGTCCCCCCTGAAAGAAGGGGCTTGAGCATGGTGTTTCAAACCTACGCGATTTGGCCCCACATGAATGTGTTCGATAA
>CAZFJD010000024.1:6004-18270 GCA_964518775.1 uncultured Syntrophaceae bacterium | reverse complement strand
GTGGAAGAGGCCTCAACACAGTTTGTGCCATCCTTGCAGAGGAGGAGTTGGGTGCTCTTGCCTTCCCATTGGGCTGCGCTATGGGGATGTCAACCTATCTCTGTCGTGCCATTTACAAATATGGCAATCAGGATCTTGGGAAGCGTTATATCATTCCAACGATGAAAGCAGATCTCATCTGTGCAGAGGGGATTACTGAACCCCTGAAAGGTTCAGATATTGCTCGATTGAAAACTATAGCCAAGAAGCAAGGAAATCATTATTTCATCACAGGAGAGAAGCGATTTCAGAAAGGAGGCATTGGTGCAGATTGGTTCCTCATCTTTGCGAGAACCAATCCTGACGTTGCCCCTCATAAGGGGATTACTGCTTTTATTGCAGAACGGAAACATGGTGTCCAGGTGGTGGAACAGTTTAATCTTATGGGATGGCGAGGTATGGGTGCTTCTCATCTCCTCTTTCGAGATGTAGCCGTACCTGAAGAGAATCGGGTAGGAGAGGAAGGTCAAGGTTTTGAAATACTCATGTATCTTCTCCAAACTGAGCGGCTGATGGAGGCGGCCACAGCGCTCGGCTCCGCTCGTGAATGTCTAAAAATTGCCGTAAGATACTCTGATGCCCGTGAGCAGTTTGAGCAGAAGATCAGAGAATTTCAGGGAATCAGCTTTAAGATTTCTGATATGGCTGCTGCCCTTGATGCAGGAAGGCTTCTCTGTCTTCGCGCTGCTAAGGTGATAGATGAGGAGGAGAGAAGGCCAAATAAGGAAGTGGCGATGGCTAAATTCTTCTCCACGGATGCGGCCTGGAATATCATCGACCAAGCCCTTCAGATCATGGGAGGAATCGGTTATACGGATTATTATCCTGTCGAGAGGTTCCTCAGAGATGTTCGGGTTGCGAAGATCTATACAGGAACAAATGAGATTATGAGAGAGATTACCCACAGGGCGATCTATGAAGAACTCTTGGAAGAAAGACCCTCAGCGGCTTGGAAACTCTGGAAAGGGACGAAAAATCTGATCTGACAAATTCCAAATTTCAGATTGCAGATTTAATAAAGCCAGTATCTCCCATATGGTTAACCAATCATAGTGAGCCTGTCGAACTATGAAACCTACGATTCAAATTGTTGAAAACTGTAATGGTTGTGGCGCTTGTGTAGAAATCTGTCCTGTCTTCTGTTTAAAGATCACCGATGGTGCGCTTGAGGTGGTCGATGAGGAGGCCTGTTTTGGCTGTCGCAAGTGCGAGGACGTATGTCCTGTAGAAGCCATCTGCATCAAAGGTATCGTGCCCTGATTAGCCATTATCAACCGAATTATCCTGTCTTTAATCTTCTTTTACAGGTGGTCTTATCGAAATCCGACTCCTTACACAACCCACAAGCGGTGGCACCCAGCACAAGTTTGCAGCAATCATTTCGAAGGCGGTGTAGGTTTGAGTCGTGGGACTAAATCCAATCAGACGCGCTGCAACCAACCTATCGGGACAGCGTGGATTTTAGGCCAGATGTTCAACAAGTATCTTCACTCCAATGGCGATTAAAATGAGACCCCCAACGACCTCTATCTTACTTTCGAAGAAGTGCCCGACTTTGCTGCCGATGAACACGCCAAGAAATGACAACAAGAATGTGACCACCCCGATCACGATGACGGGGGTTGCAATCGAAACCCTCAAAAAGGCGAAACTTACCCCGACGGCAAGAGCATCGATACTTGTGGCGACGGATAACATGAAGAGAACAAGAACGGTCAGCGTATGAGGTTCTTTCTCGCCTGATTCGATCTTTCTCGATTCGTAGATCATTTTGCAACCGATCAAACTCAAGAGCCCAAAAGCGATCCAATGGTCAACACCGGAAATGAAATCTCTCAAGCTGAGCCCTGCCAACCATCCCATGAGCGGCATGAAGGCCTGAAAAGACCCAAAAGATAAACCGAGTTTCAACGCATTGTTCATCCTCTGGTGCTTTGCGGTGATTCCATTTGCGATCGATACGGCAAAGGCATCCATTGCCAACCCAAAGGCTATAAATAGAATGGTGACGATATCCATACCGAAAGGTTTAATCCTAAGAGACCCAACCGGCCTCGCCAAGCTAATCTCATCCTGTTTATGGTAACGGCCTTTTTTGATTGATCTCTGGATGGATTGATCATTTTTAGGATTATGGACACTGAATTACACCCTGCGCCCAAAGACAACCCCCACAGGTGGGGTGGGTATTGCCGCGGCAATCCTCTTCGTTTGCAAGTGCCAAATCGCAGCCCGCGCAAAAGACACAGTGCGAGAACGAAAACTTCTGGACACGCTCGCGCAAGGCCAGGTATTGAGGCTCGTCCCACAACTCCTTAAGGCTCTTCTCCATGATCTTCCCAACTACATATCGTCTGGAGAAGCGCCTTCGCTCGTCCAAATAGTATGAGTGTGTATGAAGGAGAGGAAGGCAGGGGCTCAGGTTGCCTTCCCAGCTGATTGCCGTCGACCCGCTTTCAATAAAAGGGCAGCGATCACTTGCCTCACCCAGAATACCTCCACCAATACTCACTGTTTGAACGTTTTCGTGGAGGGCACGGTAAAGTCGCTCGTTCATGATTTCATCCACGTCCATTTTGGGGAGCTTCACATGTGGTAACTCCAAGGGAGGTTGGTAGATGATATCCATGAGAGCGTGAGTGTAAAGGGCTTCGTCTCGCAGCTCAGGCGTACAGGGGAGAACGTTGGTAATGAGAAAACGGGTAACATCTCGTTCGTAACCAAAGCGCAGCACCGAGGCAAGATCAGCGATGTTTCGTCTCATGGCAACAAAAGCAAATCCGATCTCCGGAGTCAGACGATGGGCTTCCATCCGGAGGTCCCGGAACGTTTTGACATTGGAAAGCACCTCGGGCAGGGTTGCGCCCAGACGGACATCGGCATAGCTTTCTGGAGTCGCCCCATCAATCGATACCCAGAGCACATCGAGCTCTGCCTCGATTAAGCGCTGCGACATGGTGAGTGTCAGCATCGTCCCATTGGTGACAAGCTCCACCGGGCAGCCGAGAGCTTTTGCTTTGACGACCATTTCGACGGTATGTGGGTGAGCTAAGGGCTCTCCAAAGCCACCGAAGAAGACCATAGGAGGAGGCGAGAATACGTGTAGTTGCTCGATGATTCGGTCAAAGGCAGCGTTACTCATCTGGCCGATCGGTTCTTCCCAGGTGTTACGAATACAGGTGCGGCAGTCGAGGTTGCAACCATTGGTCACCTCAACATAAACTTTTCTGAGATGAGACAGAGGCGGTCGAAGTGACAGACTGTCCCGTTCTTCGTCAACACACACTTCCGCCCCTGGTTTCAAGCCATAACGCGAGGCCACCTCCGGCGGAAGAACTAATCTTCCCTTCTTGTCCACATGGCCGCGCCATTGTTTAACTACCATCGTTGTTTACCTTTAACTTTATTCTCCTTCAACCTTCCATTCCTCTCTGTGGTAAGTAAATCAGTGAAATTATGTCACGAGGCCATTCCAATCTCTATTAACTTCGCGGCTATCGTTTCTTTATTCATGACCCCTACATGGCGAAAAACTTCCTTCCCCTTGGAATCAAAGAAAACGAGGGTAGGGATCAACTGGATTTTATGCTCTCTGGCAAGATCCTGATATTTATATATATCGATCACAAGCACATGGGCCTTTCCCGAATAGTCTTTTTCCACTTCCTTAAGGATTGGCCTCATCTGGCGACAAGGGATGCAGGAGTTTGCCCCGAAATCGACCAGGATAGGTTTTCCACTGCTGATGGCCTTTTTGAAATCTTCCTCGGTATTTGACTCAGGGGGTTTAATGGCAATCTTGTTTAGACGATTCTGGTCGATATCGACCTTGGCCGTGTTTTGGAGCTCCTTTAGAAACTCTTCTACCCTTTGCCGGTGTTTGCCTTCTTGAATAATTTGCTCGATGAAGGGAGCGACCTCCTTGAGTGATTTTCCCTTCATTTGATCCTTAAATAGGGAATAGAATGACTCGATCTCCTTTGGGGTGACTTCCGGCGGAGAAGAGAATTTCTTCTTCATCAGTTCGAGAATCAGAGCCTCCTCAGAAGCAGAAAAATCCTTCGCAAGATCTTTGTATGTTTTTGCAGAGGGGGAGAGGCCTTGTCTTTTTCCTTCCTGTAAAAGGAGTCTCTTGACAATCATGCCCTCGAGGAACTGAAGAGGTTCCTCCTGATACATCTCGCGCAATGGATTCTCAACCTTGGCCAGTTCCTTGTTAAACTCTTCAACGGTGACCTTTTCACCATTCACCTGCGCAAGGATCTGCCGGCTCGGATTGCTGAGATAAAAGAAGTAGAAAAGCAGAGCTCCTGCCAATACGGCGATGGTGATCGCCCCAAAGATAACGATTTTTCGCTTCATTCTTCCTCCTCTTAAGAACTCGGATCTTCTACCCTGAGGGATTAAAATTCATCAAAACGTAACATCTTTTCTATCCATTTTCATCCTCCATAAGCTCCAAGGGAACCTTTGATCATTCTGCCATTCCTCTACAGAATGATTGTGATCAATATTCCTGCCAGAGCAAAGAAGAAGAAGGAGGTGAGGAGTTTAATCATTGACGCTCTCTTTTGGAGAAAGACGGCCAACTGCTCCGAAGTCACTCCCCAGTAGACAATCCCGAAGATAACTAACAAGGGGGCAATATAGACCAAGTTATACAAGATAAGGTAGAAGACAGCACTTCCCCTGAGGGATGGGATATTCGTCACAAAGAGGATGGTGGGGAGGTAGACTTGGCTTGTGCAGGCAGATTGCAAAAGGGTGACAATGAAGCCTATCACGACAGCGGCAAGCAGCAAACGAAGGGGCTGGCTTTGCCCGATCCCTTCGAGCTCGTTGCTTCTTGCGCGAATGGTCCGGTGGATCCTTCTCTTTAGGAAGTCTGGGACCTGAAGTTTCATCTTAGATGGGCGGCCTTTCTTCAATTGAATGTAATCGTAAAGGCTAAAGACCCCGAGGAAGAGGGCGAGTACAAAGGTGACGAGGTAAACGATCCGGGAGAATAGAGGCAAAAACGAGAGGTGCTGGACAAAGCTGAGAATCCCAAGGCCGAGCAACAAGTGGGTAACGAAGCCAGTTCCTGAAAAGCCCATACCTACCCAGAAGATTTCCTTCCGCTTTCGGCCAACCATGGTGAGATAGGAGATGAAGAAGACCAGAGTGGCTAAGGCACAAGGATTCATCCCTTCAATCAAACCGGCTAAGAAGATGGCTAGGATTCCAAAAGATTCAAAGCGGTTGACAATCGACTCTTCAGCCTTTTTGATCTCTTCGGGTGACAGTGGAATTTTCCCAACACTTTCACCGACACCGACACTGTATTTTTCAATCAATGCCTCCACTCTAAATTCCGTGATCTCTTCGGGGGAGAGGTAATCTTGCCCGATAAAAATGCTCGGTGCGATCAGACGCTTCTCCATGGGAAGGTTCATTCGGTTTGCGAGCAGTTCATTCAAACGTTTTCCCTCCATGGTGTTGAGGTCGATCTCCTTGATATGCAAATGGGAATATTTTTTGAGAAGGTATTTAAGGAGGTAATTTGCCCGATCGCATTTGGGGCATCCCTTCTGATAAAAGTAAGCCAGTTCCACTGGACTGGCGGTTGGGATGATTTTCGAATCACGAGTCGCCAACAACGAATCATCAAGTTGGATGGGAGGAAGAGGAGTCCCTCCTTTAACCTGATATTCCATAATGAGGGGGTTTAACCTCTCCATCACCTCTATCTCACCGGAGAGAATATGATCGCCGATGAATACGACAGGAAGTTCATCTCCCCTCCTCTTGAATCTTTTCTCAAGGTTTCGAAGGAGTTCGTAATGGGCTGGATTTCGGAGGTCGAATGTCTTGATCTCAAGAGAGGGAAACATCGATTTGAGTGTAGGAAGATAACTCATTAGGATCGGCTGGCAAGGCTGGCAATCCTCGGCATAGAAAAAGTAGATTTGTATAGAGGATTGAGCTTGAGGATGAGCCGAGCCGGGCATTAATAGGAGAAGACTCGATGCTCCCAGAAAAGTAAAAAGAAGAAAAACGGCCTCCAATCTTCTAATATACTTCTTCAATACTCTCTCTCCTCCTCAAGCCACTTCTTGATCATCGATTTTGTAGTACGGTGCCTTTCCATTTTACCTAATTTTTTCCAGAGAGCCATTTTTTAATCTCTTCCACACTGGGGATTTTTCCTGTGGATACCACCTTTCCGTCTATGGCCAATCCAGGCGTCATCAAAATCCCATGGTTACTGATCTCTTTCAAATCAGTGACGTGAATGACGTTTGCCTCGAGTCTCAGCTCTTTTACAGCATCCGATGCATTTTTCTCAGTCTGTTTGCACCTTGGGCAACCGGGACCAAATACTTTGATTTCCATTTTTTTCTCCTTTTAATTTGATCCTTCGGCGGCGCCAAGCTCCGTTCTTCAGAGCGGTGTATAAAGCGCCGCTCAGAGTCAACCCTGAGCAAGCCCCAGCGTTTATGCTGGGCAGTCGAAGGGTTAATTTATGAGAAGATAAAGTTTCCTGTAAACCATCCAACAAATGTTCCTAAAATAGTAATTAAAATAACATAAACCATTCCCCTCCTGAAACCAAAAACTTTAATAATGGCTAAGATATTCGGGAGGCTCATCCCCGGACCTGTCAGAAGCAGAGCCAACGCCGGCCCCTTCCCCATCCCTAAACCCAGCATCTTATGGATGAATGGGGCTTCAGTCATCGTTGCCATATACATGATCTGACCGATCACCGTTGCGAGGAAAGAGGCGAACATACCCGATCCGCCCAGCCAATTTTCAACCCATTGCTGAGGCAGAAGCTTGCCAATCACCCCCACAATAAATACACCACCTAAAAGCATAGGAAAGATAATTCTCACAAACCACCAGGTCTCCCTGAACCACTGACGAATCTCTTCAAGGGGTTTTACCTTAAAGGCATAGACAGCAATAATCACCATCCCTACAGCCCAAACATAGACCTTATGGAGATAAGGACCCTTCTGGATAAGATAGTTGGGGGCAAGTAAGGTGGCGACGACCAGAAGGAGAAGAACAACATCCTTTCTTGAAACGATCTTGCCTCCATGCGGATTCAAACGGATTCCTGTCGCCACTCTTTGGGACTCCTCACGTCGAAATATAAAACTCATGACCCAGCCTACCACAAATGCCATAGCAAGAGCTGAGAGGATTCGGAGAATAACCATCTCAGAACCCAGAATGGCTCCGGTATAGACAATGGCCAATATATTTGCAGCCGGGGCTACCCAGAGGATGATAAAGGCTGGGCCAATACCGCTACCGGCATAATATAAGCCGCCTGATACCGGTATCACCGTACAGGAGCAAGCCGCAACAAAAAAGCTTCCTCCGCTGGCTAAAGCAAACGATTTTAGTCTGCTCGCCGCTGCTCCTAAATAGTGAATAATCGTTTCTTTAGAAATGAAGGTTACCATTGCCCCTGCCAAAAGAAATGCTGGAACGAGGCAGGTCACTACATGCAGGGCAATATATTCCCTCAAAGCGTCTAATCCTGCGTAGATCAAGTCAAGAAGAAACATGGCTTCCATTCTCCTCTCTTCCGAGCGGATCTAGATTCGTGCGAAAAGCCGCTGTTGCTCCTTCGCCTCCTTTCGTAACAAATTCCCTACCTTATCCAGGATCTCGAAAATTCCTTCATCCTTAACCCTCACCATCACCCTCACCCCGTCCTTGCGGGTGGTCACCAGATGGCTCTTCTGCATCAAGGAGATGTGGCGAGAGATGTTGGATTGCTCTCCGTTGATGGCGGGAACGATTTCACAGATACATCTTTCGCCATTTCTCAGACATTCCAGAATCTTCAGGCGGGTGGGTTGAGCCAGGGTTTTCAAGATTTCAGCCTTCAATTCAAGGACCCTTTCCTCCATAGATGCCTCCTATGCAAATATGATTCATTAATCATATAATCCTAAAAATATAATTTGTCAATGGGAAAAATGGAAGTGTTAAGATTAAGCGATCAGGTCGGGTCTCGGGATTTCGAATTCGCAGGGGACAGCAGTCTGGCAGAGGCCACAAGCAGGCGGAGGGTTTTGCAGCCCGTACTCCAGGCGCTTCGCTTTCAGAGCTTCGGAATTGATATATTCCCAGCACTTATTCTTATCGTGTCCTTTTTCCGTAATCGCACCAGCAGGACACCTTCGGATGCACTTCCCACACCTTTCATTCCGAAACTGAAGACAATTTTCTTTGGCGTAGCGATATTTCTTCTCACTCGGTGCCAATTTTAGAAGGGTGACCACACTGCCGATCCGTATAGCCATTCCTTTGGGAGTAATGAAACCGTCATTGAGGCTAAAAGTTCCAAGGCCGCAGGCATAAGCGACATGGCGCTCCGACCAAGGAGAGGCCCAACCTACCTTTTCGTCCCGGAGATTCTGAAAAGAAGGTAGGAGAACGGGCGCCACAGCCACATATCCTAAGTCCTGGAGAAAACTTGCGACATGTCTTCTCAGGCCATTATTGCATGTCTCACCGAAATCCCTGGTGTACGCCCAGAGTTTGGATGGAAATTTTTCTTCTTTACGGTTGCTTTTCCGGGTATCTTCAGAGGTGGGAAGAATCCAGGAGATGACGCTGATCTGTTCGATCTCATGGAGGAGAAGAGTCCTCCCTTTTTCTTTCAGGGCAGCCGCAATGATTTCTCTCGGCGTAAGGTGAAAGGAGCCAATAAGGCTCTTATATTCAAAAAAGAGAGGATCTGTCCCTGAAGCAAAACCTACCAAGGGTTCGTCCCAGTAAACCCCGTGATCCAGTTGCGTTCTTCGATTTTGTTCATTCTCTTTGATGAAATTCTTAATGAGTTGTTCCAAAACACTATTTGGATTTTTCAGGAAGACGATCTTCTCCTCTTTGGTCATCAGGGCCTCTCCCTATTCCTTCTCCATCTCTTTAAGATTAAAGCCACCCTTTTCGTGAATCCCCACGGTCTTGCAACGGAACTCTTCGACTGCCAACTTCAAGGCATCGCTGGCCAAGGTAAAACAAGGTATTTTCTCTTTGGGCAAGTGGGACAAAACCTCTTTGGATGTCTCCTCCGATATCTTTAAGGCTTCATCAAGCGTGGCGCCTTTGATCCGCTCTGTTAGGATGGAGCTCGTTGCAATGGCTGCGCCACAACCGAAGGTCTTGAACTTTGCCTCGGTGATCTTATCCCCTTTGACTTTGATGAATAATTGCATGATGTCGCCACAGGAGGCATTTCCCACCGTACCCACACCATCGGCATCGGAGATCTCTCCCACATTTCTTGGATTTTGGAAATGTTCCATCAAAACTTTTGGATACTTCCCCATCTCTTTCACTCCTCAGTGAGACCGATTTTTTTCAGCCTGGTTCTCCAAACGCTTGACCCTTTCCTCCAATTTGTTGTGGAGCTGAAGGAGCATCTTCATAATATCCGACAGCGGATCTGGAAGATTTCCGTGCTCGAAATCGAGCTCTTCTTTTTCGGGTGTCCATGACTCGACAATACGACCTGGAACGCCCACCACTGTTGCGCCAGATGGAACGGATCGAATCACCACAGAGCCGGAGCCGATCCTCACCCCATCGCCGATGGCGATGGCTCCTAAGATAGTAGAATTGGAACCCACGATCACACGATTTCCCAGAGTAGGATGTCGTTTCTTTTTTTCGAGGGTGGTGCCGCCGAGCACGACGCCCTTATAAATGAGGCAGTCATCGCCGATTTCTGAAGTCTCTCCAATCACGACGCCCATTCCATGGTCGATAAAGATTCGCCTGCCAATCTTGGCTCCAGGATGAATCTCAATGCCCGTCAGCCAACGATTAAAATGAGAGATTAGACGAGCCGTCGTATACCAACGCTGTTTATAGAGGAAGTGGGCGACGCGGTGGATCCAGATCGCATGGAGACCGGGATAACAGAGAAGGATCTCGAAGTGGTTTCTTGCGGCAGGGTCCCTCTCTTTAATGGTTCGAATGTCTTCCCTCAAACGCTCAAACATTTCGATGAATTGCTCCTGCTCGTCAGAAAGTGTGGATAAACACAATTTTAACTCAGAGATTCCATTAAATCCAATAGCAAAATCAATGGCATCAAAATTGGAACTCCTATTGGGCTGGAGGATGACAACCCCCGCCAAGAGCGTCATAGACCGGCCACAAGAGGAGAGAAGGGATGGAAGCGTTAAGAACAGGAGATTCTCACACTCCGGATGAGGGATTTATAGATCGCCTGGGTCCTGGGAGAAGGTTCTGTCTCCAGAGCGGAGGAGAACGTTTTCTTGCAGCGATTGTAGGCCTTGATTGCCGGTGGAACTTTCTTTTTAACCCTTCAGGAAGATGAGCCTTCCTTGCCATAGCCTCCACCTTCTTCGATTGGGAAGGTTACGCAGAAGGTGCTCCCTCCAGAAGAGAGACAGTCTTTTGTCTCCCGACAGTGAGAGCACAAGGAGATCCTTCCCGGGCAAAGGTCTTGGTCCGTGGGAAGATGGGTGCAGCGCTGGCTCCCTACCGATATATCGAAACCGAAGCGCTGGCCATAGACCTTCATCTTGAGGAGGTCGAGGCCCTTGCCTCCTGCATTGAAGTCATAGGGCTTTTTGGAAGCGTAAAGATCGGTATCCTGCGTGTGGAAAAGTCCGTCGAAGAGGTGCCTCTGATTCTCCTGGGTGATTCCAATCCCAAAGTCTTGAACCTTGAGAAGGATCCACCTGGCCTTCTGTTCCAGAACGACACGAATCATTCCCTCGTCGGGGGTATTCTCAATGGCATTCCTGAGAAGGCCCTCCAGGATATCCGTTAGGATCTTTGGGGCCAGGAGGAGAGAAAGATCCTTCTGCCCATCCAGATGGAAATGAATTTCCCGATGGCTGGCCCGCTGCTTCACCGTCTCGAGCGCCTGCTCCGTAAAAGGGATGAGGGAGATGGGCTCTTCTACCAGTTCCTGGTAAGAGCGGATGATCTCGTCGGTCTCCCGCTGGATATCGAGGAGACGATGGAGCTGCCTCTCCAGGGTCTCAAATGATTTGCTTTCTTCTCCCAAGGCAAGCTGCATCCCGAGTCTGCGCTTCAAGATGTGTATGGTTCCCTGGATCACGGAGAGAGGCGTTTTCAGCTCATGGGAGAGATGGTCGAGGGCGATGCTCTTGGCACGGTTCAGCCGCTCGAGCTCTTTCCGTGAGTGTTCCAGTGCCTCAATGCGGGCCTGATGGAGTCTGGCATTCTCGATCGCGATGGCCGCCTGATTGGCCAGTGTCTTTAAGAGGTTGATGTCTTGTTGCCGGTAGAACTTTCCTGATTTCTTATTCCCGAGCGACAGCCACCCGATGAGGTTATTCTCGTAGATCAGGGGAACGATCAGGGCCGCTTCCAACCGGTCAAAGGTCCTTTTACAAAGTTCCTTCTTCCCCTCGAAGAGAGGATCTTCCTCAATGTCATAGTGAGTCACGACGCTCCGTTTCTCGCCGATTGTTTGAACGAGAGGATCATTGGCCGATACCGTAAGCTTCGAAGAGGGGTCCGTAAGGGACCAGTAAGCTTCTCCCTTTGAATCCAGAAGCATGAGGGAGCCTTTCTCCGCATAGAGAACGCTCGAGACAACCTCCATCATTCTCCTTCCGATCTGGTCCAGACTCAAGAGGGAACGCAGGGTCTCGCTGATCCGCCGGACCGTCTCCTGGTAATCATACTCAAGGCGATAAAAGACGCGATCCACGAACTTATGGATCCGGTTGCGGGCCAAGTTAAAGAGGAAGAACAGAACCAGGATGAAGATAATGGGGAAAGGAGCAGTTCCCGCGAACTCAAACTTTCCGAAGATGAGTGTAGGGATGAATACGGACAGGGTATAGATCGATGCGATTCCGATCGTGGCGAGGATGTATCCAAAGGTGCGCCTGATCGTGCCGTCAATATCAAAGAGATTGTGTTTGATGATGGAGTATCCAATGAAAAATGGAAACGCCAAGAGAAAGGGGAGGTGATAATTGAAGTTGGGAACAAGATAAACATGAAAAAGCGCGTTCGACAATGCATCGGAGATGTAGAGGATTGAGGAGATCGCAGCCCCCAAGATGATCATCTTTGCCCTGAGTTTAGCGATCTCGGAGGAGGAGGTCAGCCAAAGGTGAAAGCAAGAGCCGATAAATCCGAATATTGCCGAAGCAACGAAGCTTATCAGAATAATAAACCAGGCTCTTGGAACATCCGACATGAGG
>CAZFJD010000024.1:0-5994 GCA_964518775.1 uncultured Syntrophaceae bacterium | reverse complement strand
GACATGAGGGATGCAGCAAATCGGATGCCTATGAAAAGAAAGGTGGAACCAAGGTAGGGCAAGAGCTGTAAGCTGGGAAGTTTCTTTAAGAAACTTCTTTCTTCGGGAAAAGCCAATGCCAGATGGATAAGCACGGCCGGCGCATAGGTGTAAAGAAAGATATGGACAGTTCCGAACCATGAAGGCCACATCTCTCCTAATTTGAGAATGAACATGAAGAGAAGCCCAAAAACAGCGCAACCGAGAAAGAAGACGCGACTGGCCCTCTGGAATGGCTTCATTAAGAGAACTAAGATTCCGATCACTACATAACAGAGGCCCACTACATAAGGAAGGCCACTCCTAATAAAGGCCCCTTTAAATCCTAATGGAGTGTTGATGATGGTAACCTCAAACTGCCTCCCCTGTCTTTCGAGGAGATACGTATTCCTCTCTCCGGATTTCCAATTCCTTGCGGCTTGAAACTCTTTGGTATCCTTAAAAGTCAAATCGTTTACCTTTAAAATGCGGTCGCCCAATTGAATGCCTGCCTGCCGGCCCAAGTCTGTGACCACCCCAACGACTGCTTTCCCCGTTGCACTGCGCCTGTAAAATCCAGCATCAGGCTGGGTTCCCCATCTGATAATATTGCAGAGATAGAGTGCGGCAATGGTGAGTATCATAGCCAATGCGCAGCCAAATACTAGATTGGCGATGGTCCTTTCTCTATCGGAGTCCATAGGTTAACTCTCCGGCCTCAAGCGTGACTCCTTCGATATTGCAGAGACCAGAAAAGGCTACGGGCCGGGGTGCTTGGCACCCGAGGGCTGCTCTCCTCATTTTTAGAAAAGGAGACGAAAAAAAGCCAGGAGAGGACAGATGAAAAAGATCAAACGCGCATCGATAGGATTCAGGGGAAACCATCATCCAATGGGGATGCAGGTGGAGAATCAAGCCTGCACCTACCCATTCCCATCGTCATTTTTTTGGGAGTTCAATATATAGGAGGATTTCCACTTCTCCGTGGACCATCGCCTTCTGTTTATCCTCACAAGAGTCCTTGTTGATTATCTTAAACTTTGAAATGTAAGTTTTTGCATTTGGAATGCCAAAAGCTTCTGGTACACCCAACTGGGAAGGCAGATAATGATAGGTGTTCTTCAGATGGTCCGCTGAATAGTTGCACAAGTTCTGGCTCCCGGATTTATCTATGGCTGCAGAAAAAAGATGTACCTCTCTTCCGATGGGGGTGACCCCCTTCTTCTCAGGCACCGCTTTTCTGAGCCTGTTCAGATCTATCCAGCCGGGCCCTTTCTTATCAATCCCCCTCACCGTCTGCTGCTGCCTAACAGTCCATTCTAACACGGCGTGGACATTGTGATTCACATTCTGACTGGGATCACGTTTATCCACCCCAACCGTAAGGAAACCTTTCACATAGGCTCCCACGATATCGCCAGTAGGGCCTGAAACTTCTGGAGGGATGGCTCCTCCATCACCTAAAGCAACTCCATGGAAAGTAAATGCAAAAACAAATGCAAAGAAGACTGTCGTCCTTTTTCTCATATGTCCCCTCCTTCCGACCCATTTCCTACGCGAATGAGTCTTCGTAATACCCCTGAATGAGGATCCTGTTTTCCGCGCGACCTCCCTGAAGACAAACTGGAATACTTACACTTAAGTAAAGTCATAAATAGAGATAATTGTCAACAATTTTCTCATTCTCGGTTCTGGCTGAATAAAGATACCGTGTGTTAGGATTCCCTGAAAGCCTTGCAAGACTCCCTTCAAAAAAATGATTGATTTCTGAGCCGCATCTTAGTATTTTACAAGTTGATTTTAGGCAACTCTGAAGAGCGAAGGAAAGGGGTCATCGGGTGAGATAGTCTCGTTATTGTAAAGAAATGATTGCAGTTCTTAGGAGCACGCATGAAGAAATTATTCTTTTTGGCTCTTTCGGCAACCGTGGGGTTAATGGTCGGAGGTGGAAATGGTCAGTCAGCAGTCGCTGAGCCACAGGGCCGAATTGTATGGGAGCTATTGAAGGATAAGGCTAATCTGGGGCCAGTGCAGCGGGGCGTGGTAGATCCTGAAGGCAAGGTGGTCCACTTAGCCACCCTATCCACTCTCTATGAAATCCAGGATGGGAAGGTTCAGCGTATTATCGAGCAACCGGAAAAGGAGGCACGACTTGCCCTTGCTCCAGGAGGAGGAATCTACAGTTGGCTTTGCCCTCATCCTCAACGGCGTGGTCACTTTTATGTGAAACTTTTTGATCTTCCCGGCAAGGGGATGGCAGAGCTTAAGCTGAAAGAATTTCCCTATGGTTTTGGTACCCTTTATCTCGGCTTAAAAGGTAAACTCATCGTCACAGCGTCGGCTCTCGATGATCCGGACGGCATCAGAGGTCGATTCCAAATCAATTTCTGGAATCAACAGGGTGAGATGTTGGAAAAGGTGATCCTTGAAGGCCGGCAGGCCGGCGTCAAAGACCTCTCCGGAGAGGCCATTCTCTTCCTGGGAGAGAAGGAAGCGACTGCCTTCTCTGCCTCTGGAAAAAAGTTGTGGCCACGACCACTTACCGGGAGATTTCGCAAGGCTGCTATCGCGAGGGGTGGTAAGCTTGCCCTCCTCAATCCCGGATTATCCAAGAATATCCACCAGGTCCTTGTTTACAAAGGTGAGGGAGAACCGATGATCGTCAATGTGCCCACGCCCGTTCACAACCTCACTTTAGCCGGTGATGGTTCTCTTGCTGTCGTCGTCGGCGACCAGGGTCGCTACTTCTTTCTCGACCCCAAGAATGGAGTGTTGAAGGAAGGACGCCGTTTGCCCTTGGAAGGGACTTTTTATATTAGAAACTTGAAACCCGTCGACGATCATACTGTGGTAATGACCGTCATCCATAGAGAAGGTGAGCCGCCGAAAGTGACCTGGCCAAAGGGGACAATCATCGTCATCGACCGTGAGGGCAGGGTTGCTTTTCAAAAGGAATTCCCCATCCGAGTAGCCACCGCTTTTATTCCTCAAGTGGATGTCACTTTTGGTAGTCGGTTCGTCATCGGTTATACGGAGGACGCCACCGTTTTAATAGGACTGAGGTGATAAAACTTGGCAGGTGCCAGAATGTATCGTGGGCCTCTCAAATTATCAGTGGCGGTGGTACTGGTTCTGTTCCTTTCAGTTATCTCAACACTCTCTTACGGCCAGAATGGCTGGCCCCTCGACCCCATAGACCAGGGGCATCCTATCGGGAATAGTTTCGGTGAATTTCAGGATGACGGGGGTTGTGTTAGAGATGGTTTCCCTCTGCCGTCCTGCGCCTATCAGCATGCTGGCATCGACATCTTGGGAACTCCCAGGTGGTCAGATTCACAGTGCCAAATCGAAGATCCATCCGCCCCATGGGTACGAGCTACTGTAGGGGGGAACGCCGAAGTGCACTACATTGAAAATGATTTCAATGTTTATAATTATATATCTATCGAAGATGCGAATAGTGTCATCTACCGGTATGGGCACATAGAATGGCGCAGCCTTCTTGCTACGATCAGTATCGATGCCGACAATAATGCCATCGTGCAAGAGGGCAGTCCAATGGCCCAACTTGCGAGGTGGTTCTCATGCGATTACCACCATTTGCACTATGAGATAGAAAAGGGTGGAGAGTTCATCAACCCGCTAAAATCCATCATTCCTCATCCCGATACAGACCTCCCCGAGATCACTGCCGTTTCATTCGTAAGGAACAATTCTGATGAGCAGTTGAAGCAGTTGGATTCAACAGGCTGCATTGTTGTCTCGGGAGAGGTAGATATTATTGCTCAGGTCAGCGAGCGAGATAGGGCTGGCTCGGATCATCCAGGCACAAAGACGCTATGGGTTCATCGTGTTCGCTGGCGAGCCTGTCCTGAATCCAACCCGAACTGTTCATGGAATGATACTTATTCCTTTGATACGATGCCGACGGAGTGGCATGATACGAAGAATAACGCGGCCACTTTGGCTTATTTCAGCGTGATTGATCCATGGAAAAGTAACTCGGATTACTGTAAAAAGACCGATCTCTATGCTATCGTGACCAATTCCAAGAGTGACGCGAATGGCATGCCCAGGCCCGATCAGGCTGGGAGCTGGGATACAAGGACCATCCCAGATGGGAACTACTACGTCAGCGTGGAAGCAAAAGATTTTGCAGGGAATACGAACCTTCCCATGACCCCCATATGCGTTCATGTTAATAATGGCGTCTCTTCAAATGGGGTTCCTCCAAGTTCCCCTAAAGGTCTAAGAATTCGTTAGGCAAACCTCCTTTCTTCTGATTCGTTCATTGTGGCCTCAGCCTACCAAAGAGATGGTCACGGATAGGTCACAGGTCCGGCCGAAAAGAAAAAGAATTTAACACTTGACAACTAAACAAATGTATAGTATATATTAAAATACTGAGGTTTGTCTATGGGAGAGGGTTAAGAGGCCAGTTTGGGATAGGGTCGATGGGTTAAGCCAATTTTCAAGACCAACGACATAACCCCTGCCTACCGCAGGCAGGCATCAACGAAACTGGTATCCTTACCTTTACCATAAGACTGAAAACCTGATAATTCAGGTCCTGGAGGTGGCTTATGGAACTGACTTCCCGGCAGAGAGAGATCTTTGAATTTATCAGAACATTTATTAGGGAGAGAGGTTATCCCCCTTCTGTAAGGGAGATCGGTGAGCACTTCGATATCTATCCCCGGGCAGCTTTCGACCACCTCAGGGCATTGGAAAAAAAGGGTTATTTGAAACGCCGGGGTTCAATGTCCAGAGGCCTCGAAGTCCTCGTCTTTCAAGGGGGTGAACCATACGGTTCACCCCAGAGGCAGAAACCCTATCCATTGATTCGGGAGATTCCCATCTTAGGGAGAGTTGCAGCAGGTAGGCCCACCTTAGCCGTCGAGCATGTGGAAGGGACGATTCCACTTCCTACGGAATGGGTGAAGGGGAAAGAGGTCTTTCTTCTGAAGGTGAAAGGCGACAGTATGTCACCTTATATTCTTCCGGATGACTATGTCACCGTTCGATCCCAATCTTCCGCAGAGAATGGGGATGTGGTGGTGACTTTGATGGGAGAAGAGGCGACAGTGAAGCGGTTTTTCAAAAAAGGGAAGAGGATTCAATTGAAACCGGACAACGAGCGCTGGGAGACGATCCAGATCGAAGAAGGATCAGGTGAGGTCCAAATCCTTGGGAAAGTGATCGGAGTGTTTAGGAAAGTTTAAAA
Source organism: uncultured Syntrophaceae bacterium (assembly GCA_964518775.1). Lineage (GTDB taxonomy): Bacteria > Desulfobacterota > BSN033 > BSN033 > UBA1163 > JACAEX01. The sequence goes on along the minus strand of CAZFJD010000024.1, from coordinate 752 downwards.
AATAGTTCGGACTGATGAGTTCAGAGTTCGGAGCAAAATCTGAAAACTTAAAATTCTGGACTCCGAACTATCCAATGGAGAAAAGATGGATCGAGCTTTGATCGCTTTACTCGATGAAGTCCTGTTACAAGTTCAGGATCGCTTTCCGAGAAAAGCCCTTTTCTGGGGAGATGGGGCAGGAGGGATTTCTTCCTATGTGGCAGGATGGATGGCAGGGAAGGGGATAGATGTCATCCTGTTGGATGGGGCCAATCACTTCAACCCCTATATGGTCTCATCCTTCGCAAGAAATGCATTGATTCCTCCGGAGAGGCTTCTCAAAAGGATCCACATTGCAAGGGCCTTCACTTGCTATCAGATGGCCACATTGATGGGTGAGAGGTTGATCTATTTGCTTGAACGAGAAGGAGCAGCCGCTCAACTACAAAAGCCTTGGGTGATCATCCTGGGACCTATCACTACCTTTTTAGATGAAGATGTGCCTGAGAGAGAGGTTCGACCACTCTTCGAAAGGTCTATAAAAAAAGTGGAGGAGATGGCGATGGAAGGGATCCCCTTTTTTCTGTTTCAACCTTCTGTCTCCCATGAGAATGATTCTCCTTTTACTAAAGGACGTCTGGGGAGATTAATCGAACCGAGGAAGAAATATCTCACGAGGAGGCTTTTCCAATTTTCTGATCTGATCTGGAGGATCAGCCTGGACGATGAAGGACCAAGGCTGATTCTGGAAAAAGGACAAACGTTCAACAAGT
>CAZFJD010000023.1:16121-18532 GCA_964518775.1 uncultured Syntrophaceae bacterium | reverse complement strand
GTTCTGCCCTCTGAGGGGATTAACACCTGTCGACTCCCTGCCAATATTTCCGGTGAGCATGGAAAGATTGGCAAGGGATTTCACATTGTCAACACCCGTGGTATGCTGGGTGATGCCCATCGTGTATAAAATGCTTCCTCGCTCGGCCTTCGCATAATATTGCGCAGCCTTCTCCAGATCCGTCACTGGGACGCCTGTGATCTCAGAGACTCTTTCAGGAAGATACTTCTCAACGACTTTTTTAAGCTCCTCAAAGTTCTCCGTCCGCTCTTCGACAAATGCTTTTTTCTCCCATCCGTTCTTTAAGATGATGTGCATCAATCCATTGATCAGGGCCACATCCGTTCCAAGACGATGCTGAAGGTGCAAATCACTTTGAAGGACGATAGGAATTTTCCGAGGATCGGCCACGATGACCTTTGCGCCCCTTGCCTTCGCACGGAACACGCGTGTAGCAATGAGGGGATGGGCCACGGAGGTGTTTGAGCCGATGATAAAGATACAGTCAGAACCCTCAATCTCCTGAGCGGAGTTGGTCATGGCTCCACTGCCAAACGAAGCGGCCAGCCCGGCCACCGTGGAGGAGTGTCAGAGCCGGGCGCAGTGATCGATGTTATTCGTCCCGATGGCTGCCCTGGTGAACTTCTGCAAGAGGTAGTTCTCCTCATTGGTGCATTTTGCAGAGGTCAGAACCGCGACGCTGTCAGGGCCATACTTCTCTTTAATCTCCTTGAGGCGCTCAGCAGCAAGACTGAAGACTTCGTCCCACGACGACTCCACAAGCGTATCGGCCTTGCGCACCATGGGTTTGATCAGGCGGTTTGGGCTTGTGACAAATTCGTGAACGGTCCAGCCCTTGACACACAACTTGCCTTCATTCACAGGACTGGTTTTGGATGGAAGGGTTCCCACAAGCTTTCCATCCAAGACCTCAAGCAGTAGCCCACACCCACAGCCGCAATACGGACAAGTCGTTAAGACCGTTTTGAATTCCATCGATCTATTTTACCTCGATGATATTGAAAGGCGACTTCTCATCCACCGTGTAACCCGTTTTATATCCGAACTCCTTCGTCACGATCTCAGCAACCTTCTTGTACAATGTTCTTAAAGGAATATCGGCTGGACATGCCTCCTCGCACAACCCGCAGTCAATACACCGGCCAACCATATGGATGGCCCGGGTCAGATGGAAAGTTGGATTAGCCGGTGGAACTTCGCCTGAATCGATCAGGTTTGCTTCTTCAAGAGTACACTCATTACAGAAACACATGGGACAGACATTGCGGCAGCCAAGGCACTTAATGCAACGGTCAAACTCAGTGCTCCAGAATTGAAGCCGACCGTTTAAATCCATTTCATCGATGCAAGTCACCTTTTGGCTGTCAGCCTTTTCTCCCTTCGGACCGTCCACCAGACAATCTGGATAGGGTTTTTCACATTCGCAGGCCCTGGCCAGTTCATCAGGACAACCCAATCCCACGAGAACGACCTTTTCTTCTTTCAGCTGTTTCCACTTGAATAGCTCTCTTAACCCTCTTTCATCGCACCCTCGAACCAGAACAGCAAAGGTCTCCTCTGGATATTCGATGGCCAGGCGAATCATGATTTGATTCAGGGGATAGCGGGCATTCCCGGGTTCCCCATGATCACCAAGAGAAAGAGGTTCGAGATCTTCGGGATTGCAAAAGAGATGAGGCATGACATGACCATCTCTTTCAATCAATCCCAAAAAACCCCTTATCTTTCCTTCAGCCAAAAGGGCTTTAACGGTCTCTTTAATCTTCGTGCCCATTACGTCTCAACCTCACCTGGCATTCAGGCAGCCTTCTTCCTTTTCAGTGGATTTGGCCCCAGTTTCTTGATATCTTCTACAAACTGCGAGACCTCATGCACATATTCTGCAGCCTCAGCAGACGAGACCCATCGAACCCTGAGGCGATCCGGATGGATACCGGAAAATTCCAGTAACTTCTGCAGGAACGTCATCCTTTTGTTCGCCACCACATTACCAGACTGGTAATGGCATTCACCGAGGCGTCAGCCAGCAACGAAGACGCCATCCGCTCCTGCCTGCAGCGCTTTCAGGATATAATGCGGCGATATCGTCCCTGCACACATCACCCGAATCGTCCGGATGGAGGGCGAATACTGCATTCGACTGACCCCAGCCAGGTCAGCTGCGGCATAAGCTCACCAGGTGCACAGAAAGGCAATCACCTTCGGTTGAAAATCATCAGACATTCTTTACCCCACGAATTTCAAATGTCAAAGTTCGAATGCCAAATCAAATCCAAAACTGATCCTTCGACAGGCTCAGGATGGTTTCGGAAATTCCATTCAATGAAAATAACCATGGTGAGCTTGTCGAACCGTGAATTTTGAACTTTGACATTCATTTGACATTTGCC
>CAZFJD010000023.1:0-16111 GCA_964518775.1 uncultured Syntrophaceae bacterium | reverse complement strand
TTTAAGCGATTCGTTTTGCTTCGCCTCTTCATGTGGCCTCCGACCCATGATCAAATCCAAAGCTCAAATATTAAAATTTTCGATTTTGAACTTTGACATTCATTTGCCATTTGCCTGCCTGCGCGAAGCCGCTTCGGCGAAGGCAGGGATTTTGAAATTTGGATTTATCTTCACCTCTCCAACTTTTAGGCCACCATTGCCTTTTCAATCTGGGCATAGATCTGCCTGCTTGTGAAACGCTTGAGCTGGGCGCTGGCCGATGGACAGGTGGCTGCACAAGCCCCGCACCCCTTACAAATCACTTCGTTGATCTCACAAATTTTGCGATCTTCCAAATACCGGATGGCTTCATAAGGGCATACGTTTAAGCATCCCTGACAACCCACACAGCTCTCTGGGTTGATCTGGGCCACAATGGCATTCCCGAACATCTCCTTCTGGGAGAGAAGCGTCACGGCACGCGCCGAGGCACCCAAACCATGGGCAATCGACTCATCGATCGGCTTTGGAGCATGGGCCAGACCGCAAACAAAGACGCCGTCTGTGGCAAAATCGATGGGCCTCAGCTTGACATGGGCTTCAACGAAGAAGCCATCGTTATTCACCGGCACCTTGAACAACTTCGCAATAGGATTCTCCTTGGGAGGCACAATGGCCGTGGCCAAGATCAAAAGGTCTGGCCGAATCTCAATCTGCCGGTTCAAGACATAAGAGGTGAAGAGGATTTGGAGATCATCCTCGTCCTTCGTTACTCTTAGCTCTTTCTGATCGTCATAACGGATGAAGACGATTCCTTTCGATCGTGCCTCACGATAGAGATCCTCGCGGAGTCCGTAGGTCCGCATATCCCGATAGACAATAAAGACATCCATCTCAGGGTTGATCTCTTTCAACTTGAGGCCATTCAAGACGGAGTGGGTGCAACAGACCTTGGAGCAGTAAGGCCTCTCTTTAATCCGCGATCCAACGCACTGGACAAAAACAGTGGTGCGTGCATTTCTTAGAGAGGCATCCTGATCGATCAACTTTCGATCCAGTTCCAGACCTGTGAGCACTCTCGGATCCTGACCATAAAGATATTGATCCGGCTTCAGCTCCGAGGCACCTGTGGCAATGATGGCAATCCCATATTCTAATGTCTGCTCTCGACCATTCGTTTGGATGGTCGATTTAAAATTGCCCACAAATCCTTCCACCCGCTTCAATTCACTATTTAAGTAGACCTCAATCTTCTGATTCGATTCAATCTCTTGAATAAGCCTCCTCAGATTCTTCTGGACATCCTCACCCCTCCAGGTTTGATAGATGCTCTTAGCCTGACCTCCTAAGGCATTACCCTTCTCAATCAGATAGGTATGATAGCCCTGCGCTGCCAAGTTCTTTGCAGCATTCATGCCGGAGAGGCCACCGCCGATGACCAAGGCCGTTTCATTAATTCTTATGACAGGTTCAGACATGGGCTCGTAGAGGCCGACTTTGGCCACTGCCATGCGCACCAGATCCTTAGCTTTCTCCGTTCCCGCCTCCTTATCACCGCTATGAACCCAGGAACACTGATTTCGAATATTCGCCATCTCAAAAAGGTACTTGTTGATCCCTGCATTGGCCACGGTCTCCTGAAAGAGAACTTCATGGGTGAGCGGGCTGCAAGCGGCAACAACAATTCGGTTCAATCGTTGCTCTTTAATCACCTGCCTCATCTTCTCCTGCGTGTCCTGAGAGCAGCTGAAGAGATTCTCCTCCACATAAACGACACCCCGCAGGCTGCGGGCGTACTGGGCAATGCCGGGGACGTCTAACACGCCAGCGATATTCGTCCCGCACCGACAGACAAAGACTCCGATCCGAGGAAGTTCGCCACGAAGATCGATCTCCTCGGGTATCTCTCTTGTCTTCGTCTTCGACCAACGGGCGTCCGCTAAGATACTCTCTGCCATGGCAGCAGAGGCGCTCGACTCGATCACCGATGAAGGAATATCCTTTGGCCCCTGGAAAGCCCCGCAGACGAAGACGCCGGGTTTCGACGTCTGGACAGGCTCAAAACTGCTCGTTGAAGTGAACTGGTAAGGATCCAGTTGAATATCCAATCGTTTGGCCAGATCCACTGCTTCCTTTGGCACACCAAAACCGACGGATAAGACGACCAGATCAAAGGCCTCTTCTACCCTTCGGCCAGCCTCATCCGTGTAGCGGATGAGCAGTTCTCCCGTCTCTCGAACCGGGAAGATATTCGTGATCCTCGATTTGATGAAACGGACCCCTGCCTCTTCTTCGGCACGGTTGTAGTATCTCTCAAAATCTTTCCCGTAGGTTCGCATATCGATGAAGAAGATGGCCGTATCCAGAGGTTCCTTCGAATGTTCTTTGGCGACAATGGCCTCTTTGATGGCATAGGTGCAGCAGACCGCTGAACAGTAAGCCTTTGCTCCCTCATGCACGTCTCTTGAACCGACGCACTGAATCCAAGCGATCTTCTTTGGTTCCTTCTTGTCGGAGGGCCTCATCAGATGTCCGCCAAAGGGACCCGAGGCAGAGAGCATCCGCTCAAATTCGAGGCTGGTGACGATATCAGGCGATTTTTGGTACCCATAGATATCGTAAGCCTCTGGTTCGAACACCTCACACCCAGGTGCAATAACGATAGCCCCTGCTTGGATGGTCAACTCTCTCTCCTTATCCTCGAAATTGATGGCCTTGGCAGGACAGAGCTTCTCGCACACCTTGCATTTCCCTTTGGTGAGGAAGATACAATTGACAGGGTCAATGGCATATTTCAGAGGAACCGCTTGGGCATATTTGACGTGGATCGACTTTCGTTTGCCAAGGCCTGCATCATATTCGTTGTCGATCTTCGTTGGACATTTTTCAGCACAGAGACCACAGGCAATGCATTTCGAAGGATCCACATAGCGAGGCTGTTGAACCAATTGGATCTCAAAATTTCCCACCTCTCCGGAGATGCTCTTCACCTCTGAGAGGGTCAATAACTCAATGTTGAGATGCCGGCCGACCTCGACCAGTTTGGGCGAGAGGATTCACATGGAGCAGTCATTGGTCGGAAAGGTCTTGTCCAGCTGGGACATGACCCCGCCGATGGAGGACGACTTTTCTATCAGGTACACATAATAGCCGGAATTGGCCAGATCCAAAGCTGTTTGCATTCCGGCAATGCCTCCACCGACCACCATGACTGTACCGATTCGATCTTGTGCCATCTTTCGTTACCCTCTTACAGATGCATAGAAATCTTACGATGTTGGCAATGTCACTGGCTCCATTAACAATTTCTCGATATCACTGATTGGAATCTCGTTCATCTTTAACCCAAGACTCTCTCCACGGATGCCCATGCTTAGGCCAAGAAGCTGTGGATACAGAATTGAGGGAAGAGCATGATCCACGCTTCTTTGAGAGAGAATCATCCTTTGAACCTTGTCGAACTGAATTTGGCAGTATGAACACGCAGCGCATACATAATCCGCACCCGATGCTCTTCCGTTTGCCAATTTTTTTACGGTCAAATCCATCGAAAGCTCATCATTGACGCCCCAGAGCGGAGCCCCACAGCAGTCGAGTTTCATGGACCAGCCGATACTCTCAGCACCTGTGACTTCGACAAGCTGATCAAACAGCGAGGGTGCCACAGGATCGTCAAATTGGACGATCGGGCTTGGCCTGAGGGCGTGGCATCCATAGTGAGTCGCAATCCTAAGCCCTTTGAAGGGCCTCTCGACCTTCTCCTGGATCGCGGCCATCCCGACCTCTTGATGAAGAACCTGGAGAAGGTGCTTCACGTCAATCCCTCCCTCATACCTGAGATCTTCCTTCTCAAGGGTGGCATTCACTTCTCTCCGTAAAGAAGCATCCTCTTTCAAAAGGTAGTCCGCTTTCTTTAGGCTGCCGTAGCAGCATTTGCAGAGAGCCATGACATTCAGGTTTCTCTTCTCAGAGAGGGCGAGGTTACGAGCAGAGGAGAAGAGAAAGACCCTAAAATCGATATTCCTCAAGGGATAACCACAACAGTTAAACTCCCGGATATCGACCAATCCGACACCGAGTTTCTCAAGAACCGCCCTCGATGAGGATTCGTATTGATTGAGCCGAGCCGGAATCGTGCAGCCGAGAAAAAATGAAAAATTCATCTTAATGCCTTCTCTCTCAACTGTTTCACCGCTAAGTTCTTAAGTTCGTAAAGGACATCAGTCACGTAAACCCCTTGGGGACACTGTTCCTGACACTGATAACAGGTCAGACAATCCCAGAGCATATTCGAACCAAAGGCCAAATCCCTGATCCCTAACCCGCAGGCATGCATAACCTGATGGGGCAGAAGTCCCAAGGCCTCCTGTGGGTTCTCATAATTGGCCACCACAGGACATACGGTGGTACAAGTCTGACAGCCGAAACAGACCGAGAAGGTCTTTGCCTGAGCGGAGAGATTAAGACCATCATGAAATTTCCTATCCTTCGGTGTGAGAGGCAAGGCCTTCTCCTTCGTTCTCATCAATTCACACTCGGCAGCAATGGCTTCCCTCGCCCGGATCAATGGTCTCTGATAATCCTTAAGAACTGTCTCCTCTCTCATTAATCCACGGTAAAAAGAGAGTGGAGAGAGGACGAGAAGTTCTGGGTATCCGTTTTGAAGCAGCGTCTCCCTTATGTTAAACCATAAATCCTGCAAGTTGATACCCACGGGACAGACCACGGTGCAGCGGTAGCAATTGGTACAAAGGTAGACGCCTTCTTGAATATCTCGGAGCTGCTCCGGACTCAGTCTCTTGTTGGAGGCAAGGGCCCTGATGGAAGCGATCTTTTCAGAGGGAAGAATATTGATATTGCGGATCTCGTCAAAGGCCACAGAAACGGAGCACCTTAGACTGCAGGTCCCACAATGGGTGCAGGCATCGAGCTCCACGGCCTGCCGGGTAGCCACATTGGCCGGATCTGACTTCCCCCTCTCCATAACGGCATTGGCCAAGAGACTCAGGCCGCTTGCAAAGATGTGAAACATCTTACTGAATGGAAGATAGGCCAGACCCACCATGCAAGCCAACACATGGATATACCACAACACGCTGGGTAGATAGGCCTTGTCGATCACCAAGGCGATTGGACCAATTGTCTTGGCAACTCCATAGCCTGTAAATGCCCACTGTGGTTTGGAATGGCACTCCGCACAGCTCGATTCGTGCAGCTCTCTGCCCTGCTCAATGAGCTTCTCATCGAAAGGTGCCTTGATATGAGGCGAGACCACTCCAAACTCTTTCACCCAGTAGCTCTCCAGGGCCTTCAGCTCCTGTGGGTCGCTGAGCCCGGAATATTCATCGACCATTCTCTTATAATCGGTGTAGGAGGCGATCTTTGTCCCTTCTAAGAAGATACCCGATAGCATAATCACTGCCACGAGGACGATCGTGTATAGATCCATGGCATTGGTCATGAGACGGGGTACCTTCAAAATGAATCGCCTGTAGATCGCAATTGCTACTCCGATGATGACCATAACACCGAAGAGGTCTCTTAAAAACATGAAGGGATTGACGGTCGAAAAGTACTTGTCGAAGAGGGCAACAGTGATGTATTTATCCAGGGCATGCATCAAGAGAAGTAATATAAAGCCGCCGTAGATACAGATGTGCATCAACCACCTGAGAAAGTCCTCTCTCAAAATCCTGAGTTGGAGAAGGACATCGAGAATGAAGATCTCCAGCAAGGTAAGGATCTTAGGGCTGAGCATGGTTAAGAAAATCCCTTTAGTAGCGGCAAAAAACCTTCTCGAAGTTGGGATCTCCATCGATTTTATGCCGATCTTATATCGGAACCAAGTCGACATCTTATAGATCAGGGAAAGTCCGAAGATGGCCAGGGCGATATATAAAGAAACTGAGAGAAACATAAACTTATTTGCCTTGCCTATGTTGAGGAGGGAATAGTGTTATGGACCTTGTGAATTTTTTAATTTGAGCACCTTTTTCGTAAACCATACACCCATTTTTGTCAAGGGGAAAAATAAGAATAAAGCGTTATTGACAGCGGATAGCCTATCCATGTATTTTATTTTAACTTCCTATTTCACGTCATTCAAGAAAACGATATGCGATTTGGATTCCATATTTCAATTTCTGGAGGGTTTTCTAAGGTGGTCGAAAGGGCCAGAGTCAGAGGCTCCGAAACGATCCAACTCTTCTCAAGAAACCCGAGGGGATGGAGATATGATCCATTGGATCAAAGGCAAGTGGAGGAGTTCAAGTTATCGGTTCAGTCATCCGGTCTCTTCCCCATCTTCCTCCACCTTCCTTATCTTCCCAACATCGCTTCCCAAAAATCAAAATTTTATAAACGGTCGATCAATTCGATTGCGACAGATCTGGAGAGGGCAGAGCAATTAGGAGCCCAATACCTCATCATCCATATTGGCCATCGATTGGAATCCTCTGAAGATGGCGCAATCGAGGACGTTGCTCAGGGGATCAATCAGGCTTTTGAAAGGGTGAAAAATTCTGTCATACTCTTATTGGAGAATACCGCTGGTCAAGGAACCGAGATTGGAAATACCTTTGAACAGATCAAGAGGATCATCGATGGTGTTGACGAAAAGGAGAGGATGGGCGTCTGTCTCGATACAGCCCACTCTTTTGAGGCAGGGTATGACCTTTCGAAAAAAGACGGCATCGAAAGGACACTCGAATCTTTCGATCAAACAGTTGGCCTAAAGCGGCTCCACCTCCTTCACCTTAATGATTCAAAAACGCCGTTGGGATCAAGGAAGGATCGACATTGGCATATCGGTGAAGGATATATCGGACTGGAAGGATTCCATTATCTGGTCAATCATCCTCTATTAAGACACCTTCCCGGAATCATGGAGACTCCAAGAAAAGATACCGTTGAAGATCTGAAAAATATGAAGATAATCCGGAGTCTCGTTGAGGGATCCCCCGTCTCCCCCCTTCCTGCGTGTCGGCACACAGGTATTAAAGGGGCGGTGGGGGGATGATCATTTATTCATCAAATATTCATGGATCGAATTGCCGGCTTTTCTTCCGGCGCCCATGGCCAGGATCACGGTCGCTGATCCAGTGACGATATCTCCTCCTGCCCAAACCCCGGGTTTAGATGTCTTTCCAGTTTCGAGGTCTGCCACAATATACCCTCTCTTATTCAGTTCCAGACCCGGTGTCTGCGTAGGAAGAAGCGGATTGGCACCCGCGCCAATGGCTACCACTGCCATATCGCAATCCAATTTGAACTCCGAGCCTTTGATGGGAACAGGCCTCCGCCTTCCTGATTCATCCGGCTCCCCCAACTCCATTCGGAGACATTCCATTCCGGTCACCCATCCATTATCATCTCCGAAGAATCTTGTAGGAGCGGTGAGGAGATAGAATTGGACGCCCTCCTCTTCTGCATGGTGGATCTCTTCGATACGGGCCGGCATCTCATCTCTTGATCGGCGGTAGATGATTCGAACAGTATCCGCTCCTAATCGAAGGGCTGTCCTCGCTGAATCCATTGCCACATTCCCTGCTCCAAAAACTGCAACATTCTTTCCTCGGGCGATGGGTGTATCATATTTGGGAAAAAGATAAGCCTTCATCAGATTGGATCGTGTCAAATACTCGTTGGCTGAATAGATGCCACAGTAGTTCTCCCCAGGAACGTTCATAAACTGGGGAAGCCCTGCGCCCAACCCTAAAAATAGGGCGTCATATTCTTGAAGGAGTTCATCCACCGTCTCAATTCTTCCGATCACACAATCGCACTCAACTTTCACACCCAGCCTCTCTAAATAATTGACTTCAGCCTGGACGATTGCTTTTGGAAGACGAAATTCCGGAATACCGTAGATCAGAACACCCCCGGGTTTATGGAGGGCTTCAAAAATGGTCACCTCGTGCCCTTTCAGGATGAGATCCCCTGCCAAGGTCAAACCTGCTGGCCCTGATCCCACGACAGCTACCTTCTTCCCAGTAGAAGGGGCCTTTTCAGGGATGAAGACGTCCCCTTTCTCCCTCTCCCAATCCGCAGCAAACCTCTCCAATCTCCCGATGGCAACGGGTTGATCCTTCTTGCCAACGATACAGATCTTTTCGCACTGATCTTCCTGTGGGCAGACGCGTCCACAAATCGCTGGCAGGCTATTGCGCTCTTTCAGTTTCCGGGCCGCTCCGATGAAATCTCCTTCATTGATAAGTTTAATAAATGCCGGGATATCAATCTCCACTGGACATCCCTCAATGCACTTCGGCTTCTTGCATTGGAGGCAGCGGCTCGCCTCCAGCTGGGATAATTCGGGCGTATAGCCAAAAGGGACCTCATCAAAATTTTTCGCCCTCACCTTGGGATCCTGTTCCGGCATCTTCTGCCTTGGAACTTTTGGTTTCTCCTTCTTCTCTTTCTCTGCCATCTCAGACCCCCTTTACCCCGTTAGAAAGCCTCGCCATTCCTGCCTGTCGGCAGACAGGTATGGCGGGGATTCTGTCAATGAGTCTATAATTCCTCTTAGAAAGGGTGGGATTTAAAGCCCCCTCCTTTCTAACGGGGTTTATCTTCCTGACGTCTTGAATTGATCCATTGAAACCTTCTCTTCCGAGAGATAGGCGCGTTGCCTTTTCACCAGCTCATCATAGTCGACTTCGTGACCATCGAATTCCGGGCCGTCCACACAGCAAAAACGAGTCTTCCCTCCCACGGACACACGGCATGCTCCGCACATCCCAGTGGCATCCACCATGATGGGATTCAAACTGACCATGGTCTTAACCCCATATTCCTTCGTCATCTTACATAGGAACTTCATCATGGGTACGGGGCCAATCCCAACAACCAGCTTCACATCCTTCTGTTCATCCAAGATCTTCTTCAGGACATCCGTCACAAACCCATGATGGCCATAGCTTCCATCATCTGTCGTCACCCTCAGATCATGGCTGGCTGCCCGCATCTCATCTTCTAAAATCAGCAGGTCTTTCGTCCGAGCCCCGATGATAGCAATCACATGGTTCCCTGCCTCTTTGTAAGCTTTGGTGATTGGATACATGACGGCGACGCCAGTTCCACCTCCGACACATATCACCGTTCCCAGATTTTCAACATGGGTAGGCCTCCCCAATGGCCCAATGATATCGGTAATGACATCTCCCACATTAAAAGTTCTTAAGAGGGCAGTCGTCTTTCCCACGACCTGAAAGATCAGGTCAATCGTTCCTTCGGATGGGTCTATCCCTCCCATGGTCAGGGGAATCCTCTCTCCAGTTTCGTTCGCCCGTAGTACGACGAACTGTCCGGGTTTCGCCTTTCGAGCAATTTGGGGTGCCTCCACCTTAAAGTGGCACACTGTATTCTCGGCCATCTCTCTTTTATAAATGATCCTATACAACCTACCCCCCTCCTTTCTGATAATTTTTTCACAAAGTTTAGCCCATATATAAATGAAACAGGAAGTAATGTCAAATGTTTTAATACGGTTTTGTAGAATTTTTCACAAAAGATGTACTGGTCCTCGGAAAGATCTAAATTAAAGGAGAGATCAATACAAGACCTCCCTCTCCGACCATAGAGAGATTTCTGAAAAAGTATAGAAATCTCTGTATTAAGAGGGCGGATAGTAGTTTTTCAGAGCTCTCATAGAATTAGCTTGACAGATGATGAAATTTAGACCATAAATAGGTGTACCTGAACTTTGTAAAAAGTTTTTGGGAAACCTCCAGAGACTCTTTAGAAAGTCCTGGGGGTTTCAAACTATTAAAGGAGGGGAACATGAATTTGAAGCTTTACGTAGGAAATCTCCCATTTGGAGCATCAGAGGATGACCTGAAGAAACTTTTTTCGGAAGTGGGAGAGGTTCGGTCTGTCAAGATTGTGATCGATTCGTATTCAGGACGCTCAAGAGGGTTCGGTTTTGTGGAGATGGCCTCAGGCGAAGATGCCAAGAAGGCGATCTCGCTCCTTAACGGCAAGACCCTGATGGACCGAACCTTGACGGTGAACGAAGCCCGACCTCAGAAGAAACGAGGCGGCGAGTTCAGGGGGAGAGGGAATAGGAACAGATAACATAGTTTACGAAAGGTGAGCCCCGTTAGAAATGACGGGGCTTTAGACCCTGTTTTTTATAAAAGGTACTTCAATTCCGAAGATGGTTCATCCTCGCTTTAAAGGCATGGCTTTTTAACGAGGTAAAGGAGAAAGTCTTGGAGGTTAAAGTTCAAGACAACCAGATCGAGAATGCGATTAAATCCCTCAAGCGCCAACTTATCAGGGACGGGATCTTGAAGGAATTGAAGCTCAGAAGATCCTACGAAAAACCTTCAGTGAAAAAGAAGAGAAAACAGCGGGAGGCGAGGAGGAGAAGGCAGAAGGCGGCCCGTAGGTATTCAAGATAAAAAATCTCCGGCTGCCTGCTATGGACAGAAACCTACCGGTTTGGGTCTGGGGCGTTAATGGCCATCCAGAAGCCTTTTTCTCCTGGTTGGAGAATACCCCTCCTGTAGAGAAATCCCATCGCTTCCGAGGAAAAGGCTTCGACGTCTCTGAAGTCAAGAATGACTCGTTCGATCTTTTCGGATAAAGCTCCCTTGAGCCTCTTCACCAACTCCTTTGCCACCTCGCGATCCATCGATCCTTCGAGCCTGACAAATAGGGTTCTAAGCCGTTCATTATACACAGAGTAGAGTTTTAGTGTGTCGGCTGCTTTCTGCTCAATCAGAAGCTTCTTCTCTGCAATCTTCACCCCTACCCTCTGAATAAGGTCCCGGCTGTTCTGGAGAGGGATACGATCGTTCATTCTTTGTAAGATTCTCGAAAGGCTTGGGAGATGGCCCTCAGGGGTCTTCTGAGCAATGCTTCGATAGGCCATATTGGAAAGGAAACGGGTGAAAAATCTTTGTTGAGGATGAAAAATCCTCTTAACGATAGAGGTCCACGAATAGGCCTCCTTACAGACCCAATTAAATCCGCGCTGAAGCGTCTCTTCAGCCATCAACCGCGGTTTGAATACGACCGTTGCCCCATTATATTGAGTCCAATCCTTATGGAGAAGTCTCCCCTCGGAATCCATCCTCTGAAATAACGGCGTCCCGGGCAAGGGGGTAAGGACAAAAAAACTGGGCAGTTCAATCCGATTCCGTTCACAGAATCGAAGCGTTCTTTCAAAAACACCCTCATCGTCATGATCCAATCCAAAAATGAACCCTGCCAGGATCATGATATCCTGGTCGTGGAGGGCTCTCATGGCTTCTTCAAATTGGTGGACTTGATTAAAGGCTTTATGCACGTCCCTCAAATTTTCCGAAGAGAGGGATTCCACTCCCATGAAAAGAGAGACGCATCCGCTCTCGGCAGCAAGTTTCAAGAGCTCAGGGTCCCGTGCGAGGTTGATGCTGGCCTGGCTAGCCCACTTCTTTTTGAGGGGCTTTAATTGCGTGAAGAGCTCTTTGGCATAATGGCGGTTCCCAGCAATATTGTCGTCGATGAAGACCACGAACTCTCCATCCAAGCGGCTCACCTCCTCGATGACTTCCTTCACAGGCCGACATCGATAAGTCTTTCCAAAGAAATGGGTGACATAACAGAAATCACATCGATGAGGGCAACCCCTGGTCGTCTGAACACAGTTGACCGTCATGTAAGCCTCTTTATGGAGGAGGTCGAGCCTTGGAGCAGGAACCCCTTTCATCGAACAGTAAGCCTCTGCCTTGTAAAACGACTTCAGATGTCCATTCTTGAGATCTTCGATCAATCCTTTCCAAACATCCTCTGCTTCACCGATCACCACAGCATCCACATGTTCTTTCGCTTCATGAGGAAGGCTTGAAGCATGAGGGCCACCCATGACCACAGGGATGCCCCGATGCCGAAACTTCTGGGCGATCTCATAAGCCCTTGGAGCATGCATCACCATCCCGGTCACGCCCACCAAATCAACATCCTCGTTGAAATCGATAGGTTCCACATTCTCATCCGTGATCTTTACTTCGATATCCGGGGGGGTGAGGGCGGCGAGGGTAGTTAACGTGAGGTGGGCGAACCATATGGTCCTGATCACTTTCTCTGAGTGGCTGATAAACGGGTGTTCGTAGGCTGGATCGATCAGCCGGATCTTCAAGTGAGTTCTCCGCTGAGATGATCTCCCCTCCGTACAACCATGGAGGAGGGAGAGATAAAAGGACGATGTTAGAAACATTTAGCCTATATCTCAATTCCTGAAGGGTGTCAATAGCGGAAAAAAATTGGTTATTCGGGGGCTTCGGGAAGGTTGTAAAAACTCGTTTTGCAAGAATCTCTCAAGAGGGTGAGAGATTCTCTCACCTCATTAAACGATTTCTTCAAACTTTCGTATTTTCTTTCGAGATCCACATTCTGAGCCAGAACCTCCTCAAATTTCGATTGGAGCCTCTGGTTCTCCTCATAAAAATGGGAAGCTTCTCTCTCTTTCAATCTTCCTTTGATCTGAAGGATCTCGGCTTGCTCCAATTGCAATGTTAGGTCCTGAATTCGACGGAGGGCGTCATTCCTCTCCCGGGCCGTTTCAGCCAACGCTTCATTCATCTCCCTCAGTTCCTGCTGAAGCCTCTGGATCCTCTCCAAGGCATCTTCATTCTCCTCTTTAAGATAGATCGATTCAGACTGCGTCTCTCTAAGCTTTTGGAGTTCCTTTCTCAACTCCTCCAGCTCCCTGCGCAGATCCTGATTGTCTTGTGTCAGTTGATGGATCGTTTTTTGATGGGAATGGAGGTCCATCTCCAACGCTCTTCTGGTCTCCCCTGAGACAAGAAGTTGAGCATGAAGATCCTCGATCAATCCGAATACATCTACGGTCTGCTCCCCCTCTGCCTTCTTTGGCTGGAAGATGGCTGCCTTCTCCGGCTGTCTCTCGGATGTCCTCTTTTCCTCGACCATCTCAAGCCGGTCCTCCGTGACCGGCTGAGCTTCATGGGGCGGACCTGGGGGGAGGGGTTCTTCAAGCTTCTTCATCTTCGGCATTTTTTCGGCAACGCTCTTTTCGAACCCATCCACCATGAGACTTCTCGCCTTCATGCCACTGCCTCCTTCGCGAATGAGCGCCTCCCCTTTTGTTCGTGCCAAGCGGCAGGCAGCCAATGGTGTTGCACATATATTGGGGTGCGTTTGTAAATCTTTTTTATTCCCTTCAAACCTTTGGAAAATCGTCTTTGAAATACAGCCATATTTTCGTGCTACACCACTAACAGAAAGGGAGAAGGGGAGGATTACTTGATGCGCTCCTTCATATACTCCTCCATCACCCGCAACATCTCGATAATCTTCTCCACTTCCATCTTGATCCGATTCACCTCTTCCAGAATCCGATTGGCCTTCTTCAGATCGAATTCGAGGGCAGAACGGACGGTCAAAGAAGAACGAAGCTCAGAGTAGAGCGTATGGACACGGTCAGCAATCTCATCTCGTTTGGACTCCTCGGCGACCTTCTTGATCGGGGAGATCAACCTGGGTTCAGTGACATCCCAGGGTTTTTCAACTGCCTCTCTGTTCGAGGTGTTAGGAAATTTTTGTGCAACGTTGTTGGTGAACTCATCAGACACGATTGTCTCCTTTCAGTCTAAAGACTTCATCAATGAGATTGTCGATGTCTGCCGCTCCCTTTGACGACGGCGCAAATAGAAAGATCGGTCTCCCTTGGCTGGTCGCCTCTGCAATCCTTGTGTCCTGTCGGATCATTGTATTGAGGAGGTATTTCTCATAATGGGTTTCCAGTGCCTTCTTCGAACGTCTGCAGATACGATGGGAATCGTTGTACCGGTTCAGGAAGATGAAGATATTCTCAAAGACGAAAGAGAAATCTTCCTCAATGGTGGAAAGGGTCTCAAAAAGGATCTTGAGGCCATGGTAGGAAAGGAAATCGGCCAGCACAGGAATGAGGAGATCGTTCGACGCAAGGATCGCATTGAGGTTCAAGAGCCCGATGCTGGGAGAGGCATCCATGATGATCAATTCGTAGTTCTTCTCAACCGATGTGAGGAGTCTCCTCAATCGAAACTCTCTTGAATTCATCGAAAAGAGTGAAAGCTCGACCGGTGAGAGATTCAGATTGGAAGGGATGATATCTAAGGTGGGAAGATCCGTCTTGATGATGATCTTTTCGACATCCTCCTTCTCGATCAAGGCGTTGAAGAGCGTTTTCGGATACTGCTGATTGTTGAGACCCAGGCATTGGGTGAGATGGCCTTGGGGGTCTAGGTCGATCAGGAGTGTGGAGACTCCCCTCTGGGCAAGACGAAAACCATAAGAGGCAGAAAGGGTGCTCTTCCCTGTCCCGCCCTTAAAGTTGAGAAAAAGTTGTTTCCGGATTGATTTGATGGGAGAAGGCATCCCGAGATAATTCCGATATTTGATCACATCCCCTGGTTTGTAATAACGCCCCTGATGGGCATTCCTTTTCGCGGGAGGAACGATCCCCTCAGACTCCTTCTCGAGGAGTTCGTGTTTTGAAATCCCGAGGATCTTGGCGAAGTTCATTGGCGAGTAGACCATATCTCCCAGGATTTGAGCCCTTTGAAGGAGGGGAAGGGATGGAGTCGTCACAGACGCCTTCTCTTTAAACTCGGTTCGCAAGGGGCACCCTTTTCACCTTAAATGGCCTCGCCATTATCTCCTGCAACGTACGACCCGCCCATCGTCGAAGATCTGGATCGGAATCGGTCGCCGCCTCCACCAATCGATCCTCACTCTCCTCCGGATAAAGCGTCATCAGAGAAAAGAGAGCCGCTTTCCTCACTTTTGAATTATGATCTTTTGACATCTCCATGAGGATCGGAAAGACACCCTCCATTTGAACCCATCCCAAAAGGGTGGCCACCTTTCTTCTCACCCAAGGAGATTCATCGCTTAAGAGTTGGAGGAGGAGGTTCAAATCGATCCCTTCGCGCAATTGGAAGATCCCTCTGAGGGCAGCGATCCTCACCATAGGATCACCATCCTTAAGATACTTCTTCAGCAAAGGAGCAATTGCAGGGCTCCGAAATTTGACTAAGGAAGAGATCGCCTTTGCCCTGACGCCTGGATCCTGATCGGGCAACATCCCCTCCAGAAGAGGGATGGCGGTCGAGGCCTCCGATCCTTCCAAATACTGAATAGCAAAGACCCTAACCTTCGGATCGGGATGTCTTAAATCGTCCTTGGCCTGCGTCAGAATTGTTTGATAGGAGAACGTTTCTGGATGATGAGCTTCTGCAGAGGAAGCAACGCTCAACATCTCTTTGGAATCGTGAGACGAGCGAGAATCATCAGCAATGGATCCCTCTGGCCCTGTGGATTTCAAATAAACGAGTCGGAACCGATCTGCCAATCCTCCTTCTCCCTCAACTCCAGATGCCTTAAGAGAAATTATCTCTTCAAACCCTCTAAAAAATCGAATTTCAACTGTTCGGAATATTTCTCCAACAGCATATCCAAAGCCTCTCTCACATAAACCGACTGGGGAACTTTGGTCTTCTCAGATAATCTCTTCAAAGCACCAAGTTGCTCATCATTAATGTAAATTGTCCGGGCAACCTTTTTCTGTCCCAAGGATGTCCTTCCTGGCTGAGTTGAAACACAATATAATATAATACACCTGCACTGTCAAGAAAAAAATTAGCGGACGTGCATCAAATTTACATAATGATCTCAATGTATTGCGGGAATTTCTTAGAACGTTAAAGAGCCTCTCTTAGACACTGAATCGCGATGACTTCCGCATGTTGGCCTTTGTATCCACGCCTTGACAAGCTCGGCGGACGCGAACAATAGTATCTTCCCCTGATTCCTCAGACGGATCATAAATTCTCAAGACCTTTCTCTCTACCCTGGGGGTTGAGGGGTCGAAAAAAGACTTGACTTTTAAAGAAGAATCTATCATATTGTTGTCATTGTAAGTTGTAAGGAGTAGTTTTTTTGGATCAAAAGAAAGGGTCACAAGAGTACGGTGTAAAACTTTTGTGGCCTTTTTTCATAAGGACCAAAGGCTATTACAACTTACGGAAGTTTAGAAAAGAGAGGAGGTGAGTTGTAGTGGCCAAAGGTCGTGTGAAATGGTTTAATGAGAAGAAGGGCTATGGGTTCATTTCCAGAGATGATGGAAGTGATGTTTTCGTTC
>CAZFJD010000022.1:18333-18607 GCA_964518775.1 uncultured Syntrophaceae bacterium | reverse complement strand
GCATCCAACTTAAAGATATACATGGACTGCATGGCCTGATGGTCTATGTTACGGAAATACATTCTGCCCTTCGGGGTCATGAATTCCAATCCTTCCATCGTCGTGATTAGTTTTTCGCTATTCGTGGATTGGGCTTTTTCAAAGGCTCTGACGGCCGCCATGGCAGCGGCAAATCCTCCGCAAGTAAAGAAGTCAGGAGGCTCTTTGAATCGGGCCGTATGCTCTTTAACGAGCCAATCGTTGACCGGATTTTTAGGGAGCTCATAATAGTAAT
>CAZFJD010000022.1:6427-18323 GCA_964518775.1 uncultured Syntrophaceae bacterium | reverse complement strand
TAGTAATAGGCTCCTCCGGTCATTCCCTTTAAGCTTTCGTATGCCTTGAGCAGCGGGAGCGTGGCTTTCAAAACAGGAAGAATATTTCCACCCGTAGTAATCTTGATCCCATATTTTTCAACCTTCATGACAGCCATCTGTTCGATCGGAGGGTTCTTCCCCGCCCATACGACGAAAACATATTTCTCACCCGGTTTGTCTTTCAGGGCATCGATGATCCTCTGAACAGAAGAGGTATGATCCGTTTGGGCCATCGGGGCATACTCCTCATGGACCATTTTGGCTCCCAATTTTTCTGCGGCCGCCTTGTAAGCGGCAACGCCGTCTCTCCCGAATGCATAATCCTGCGCAATGGCGGCAAGGAGAACTCCTGGCTTGGCCACTGCTTTGGCATTGGAGATGGCGTCCTGACCGGAGTTTCTTCCTGTTCTAAAGATATATCGGTTCCAGGCACTTCCTGTGATGGAGTCGGCCACAGCCGGTTCCACTAATAAAATCTTCTTGAATTCCAAAGCGACAGGAAGCATGGCCAGGGCCGCAGCGCTGCTGGTGGTTCCAACGACCATGTCCACTTTATCATCTGCATAGAGCTTTGTAATCAAGCGTTTGGCAATGTCGGGCTTTATCTGATCGTCTTCAACGATCAATTCTATCTTTCTCCCAATGACTTCATTCTTTCCTTTGGTCCCATATTCCAGACCCATCTTAAATCCGGTCAGCATCTGCTTGGCATAGGCTTCCAAGGCCCCTGAAAACCCCTGAACGATTCCGATTTTGATGGGCGGCTGTGCCTCCCCTACCTGGGTGCCAAATATCCATGAAATCAAAGCAACCAAAAGAACCATTCTCACTCCTCTCTTCAATAACATAACGACACCCTCCTTTCTTTTTTCATAAATGGTCTTTCCCTCGATTCAGTCCTTTTTGGGTGGCATGCCCCAAGCTACACCATCGACGACTACCTTTCCATCCTGGTTTGTACAGGTCGTCTTAAATTTTGCTCTGTTCTTCTCAGGGACGAGTTCAATGACCTCCACTCTCACCGTGATGGTATCTCCAATTCTCACAGGAGCGACAAATCTCACTTCTTGAGAGAGATAGATTGTCCCGTGGCCAGGCAGAATATTCCCCAAGACGTTGGAGATTAATCCAATCGATAGAACCCCATGGGCAATCCTCCCCTTAAAAATGGTCTTCTCAGCATATGCCTGGTCGAGATGAACCGGGTTGAAATCTCCAGTCACCCTGGCGAAATCGTTAATATCTGCCTCTGTAATGGTCTTGGAAAGCTGGGCTGAATCCCCAATTTCAAGTTGATCAATCGATTTGCCTCTGGCCATGAGAATCAATACCCTCTCTACGATTTTAGGAATTCTTGGTTATGGGGGGAAATTAGTCCTCCTTGTCACCGCGGCTCAGGATGATCCGATGAGGATCGACTTTTTCACGAAGGACCCTTAGCTCTTCATCCGTTGGTGGGGGTATGTTTTTCAAACCTTCTTTTATCAACAATTCGAATCCAGTATGTTCAATCACATCTTCTACTGTCACCCCTGGAAGAAGTCCGATCAATCTCATCCTTTTCGTCTCCCCTTCAAAATCCAACAGTGCCTTTTCAGTGAAAACCCTGTACGGACCAGTGTCGGGAGGCAACCCTGCTCTTTCCCTCGCCCTGGGCCCATCGAGATAGCCAGGGGTCGTGATGAAATCTACCTTCTCAACGAATCTTCTCTTCTCGTGGTTCATGATGATCATCGTTCGCCAACAAAGGGAACCAAAGGCATTTGCTCCTCCACTTCCAGGCCATCGAACTTCTGGGGCATTATATTGGCCTTTGACGGTGGCATTCAGATTTCCGTACTTATCGACCTGGGCTCCGCCCAAAAAGGCATAATGGGCGATACCCAGTTGGGCCATCTCAAATATCTCTGGCATGTCGCAGGTTCGAATGGCCCTATAGGTTGTTCTCGAACAGCCGACTGAAGTGGGCAGGGTAGGCATCTGAGGGGCTACCCCTCCTGCCTCAAAGACGGGTACAATGTTAGGTGCATGCATGTTTTGGGCTAAACTGGCAGCTAACATAGGTATCCCCGTGCCGATATAGATGATGGCCCGGTCCTCGATCTCTCTTGCAGCGACGATGGCCATTAATTCGATCGTATTATAATCTTTCTTTCTCATAGAAATCCTCACCTTTATCTTTCGTTCCTTAGGTGTTCGAGATCTTCTAAATAGTTAAGTTTCTTCTTACCCCCTATCCTCTCCAGATACCCCTCAAAATTATTCACCCCAAAGATATATTTTTGATAATATTCATCTAAATCCTTTCCAGATGAATCTCGGGCCGCAGCGACATACTCCTTCATGTGATCGATATCGACATAATACATACCCGGCATATTGGTCGGATGAGCCGCATATGGAATTTCTACCACGGCATCGACGTAGAAGCAAGGGATCAATGTTCTATCCGGTGACAACCTTATCTCTTCTGTGTCAATGATCTTCTCTGTGGTGATAATCAATCTTTTTGCCGATTTGGATTTACCAAGGTCTTCGTTCAAGGCGCCTTCGATCTGAGAATTTCCATAGATATCACATCTGTGGACATGGATGACGCAGACATCTGCATAAATGGCAGGCACCAATACCAACTCCTCCCCTGTGAAGGGGCATCGGATCTTTTTGGCCGCACTGTGTTTAAATCCATCGGCTCCCATCATATTCCTGATAGGAAGGAAGGGTAGGCCCATGGCAGCAGCTTTGTGCCTCCAGGCCATACTTGCATTATCGTACTCGGAAATGCCCATCTCTCCATTGGCTATCATCCTTTCCGCACGCTTTCGAGTCACATAGGGGATGCCAAAGATTTCCATCCCTGTAATATAACCGCAGTCGATGTTCTTCACACATCCAGCATCTAATAATAGGTTGAAATCATAGGTTCGGGTTCCTGCTGCAAGATTTAAGTTTCTCCTCTTCTGGCGTATGATTTCGTGAACCGCAGCCAGGGAGAGTCTGACGAAACTAACCCCTCCCATCGTCAGGTAGTCCCCGTCGTGGACGAATTGCTTGATAGCTGTTCCTATATCCATTCTCTTATCTCGCCACGCATTCTTGACCTTCTCTCTCATATGTTCTCGAAATTCATTGGGTGTTATCTTGGAGAAGATCTGACCGGACCCTTCCTCCAGTATCTCAATCACCTTTTTCGACATTGATGACCCCCTTACAATCTTAAAGCAACATTGTCAAGAAGAATGATTATCTGAGATAGAGGCATTTTAATCTTCGCAGGAATTGGTGGTCGCGTTCCTTTATCTTTTCCTGGACCTTATTACGAGGATAGGAGAAAAAGCCTTCTCCGGTCTTCACTCCAAGTTTCCCCCCTCTCACTTTCTCCTTCAGGATTTCGGGAGGCTCTGTTGAACGATCAATTTCTCTGAAAAGATATTGAGCAATATTCAAAAAGGTATCAAGGCCTCCGAAATCGCTCGTCTCAAGTGGTCCGAGCGTAGGCAGACGAAAACCAAAAGTCCCTTTGACGGCTAAATCGATATCCTCGGCGGATGCGATTCCTTCTTTGAGGCAGGCTAACGCCTCACGATAAAGGGCAAACTGAAGCCGGTTTCCCAGAAACCCTGGAACCTCTTTCAATATCTTGACCGGCCTCTTTCCAATGGCTGTGAGAAGTTGATAGGTCAGATCAACTGTTTGGTCTGAGGTGTATTGACCCTTGACGATCTCAACTACGGGAATGATGTGCGGAGGATTCCACCAGTGCGCGATCACGGCTCGGTCCCGGCGCTTGATCTCAGAGGCGATTTCCGTAAGGCCCAAGCCAGAGGTGTTGGTCGCGATGATCGTATGGGGAGGACAATAGCCATCCAGTTCTTTAAAGACGCTTTTTTTAAGATCCATCACCTCCGGGATAGCTTCGACGATGAAATCCGATTCTCCGACTGCCTCTCTTTGGTTCTTGTTCGTTTTGATTCTTGACATCGCTTGTGTGGCCGCCTCCGGCGTGGTAATCCCCAATTCGATAAACGTGTTTAGGTTGGAACGTATCTGCTGGACGGCCTTTTCTAATATTTCATCGCTGATATCGTTTAGTATAACTTCATATCCACCCAAGGCGAAGGTCTGGCCAATCCCATGCCCCATAATCCCTGAACCGACAACAGTTACTTTTTTGATCTTGAAAAGTCTCATGCTAAACCTCGTTATGATGAGATACAGATTGATGATATGGAGTTAGGTATGAGAGAAATGAGTCGATGCATTTATTGGAAGGGGGGTTATACCATAAGGTATTTCTTTCTGACTTCCTCGTTCTTCCTCATTTCTTCAATGGTCCCTTGATAGCGGATCGTTCCTTTATCCATGACGTAAGCTCGATCACTCAAAGCTGTGGCCAGCCCTACATTATGTTCGCAGAGGAGCATGGTCACACCCATTTTTTTAATCTCTCCCAGTTGTTCCTCCATCGCCTTGATGACCAAAGGGGCCAACCCTTCACCTGCCTCGTCCAAAAGAAGGAGTTGAGGATTCGTCATTAACGTCCGAGCAATGGTGAGCATCTGTTGTTCACCACCGCTGAGATGGCTTCCCATATGGGAATCCAACTCTTTTAATTTCGGAAAGAGGGAATAGATTCGATCAAGATTCCAGAGAGCCCTCTCTCTTTCTCTCCTTGCGACAAGGACGTTCTGCCGAACAGTTAGATCCGGGAAGATCCTCCGATCATCTGGAACAAAACCAATCCCCAATTGGGCGATGTGGTACGGAGGTTTTCCAGTAATTTCTCGCCCCTGAAATTTAATGCTTCCGGAACGAGGAGGCGTCAGCCCTATGATGCTTCGCAACGTGGTTGTCTTCCCTGCTCCGTTCCTTCCAAGGAGACAGACAGCCTCACCTTCTTTGACATCGAAGGAGATGCCAAAGAGGATATGGCTTGTTCCGTAATAGGTATGAATTCCGTTTACCGTAAGCATTATGCGGCTCCACCTAAATAAACTTTCTGCACTTCTTCACTTGCACGAACGTCTTCCGGTCTCCCATCTGCAATCATCGTGCCTTGATGTAGAACAGAAATCCTTTTAGCAATCCCAAAAACGACACTCATATCATGTTCGGTGAAAAGAATGGTCAATCCCCGCTCCTCTGCCAACTTTTTGATGAGGACCATGGTGCTCTCTGTTTCTTCAGGAGACATACCGCAAGTAGGTTCGTCCAAGAGCAGGAGTTCGGGTTCGGTTCCAATGGTTATGGCAAGTTCCAATCGCTTCTTGTCGCCATGAGAGATCGAATCGCCCAAGATCTGAGCCTGGTCCGAAAGTCCCACATCTTCTAAGATACGCCAAACCGCTTCTTTAAAAAATTTACTTGCCGAGGAGAAGGGATTGAGCGTCACTCTTCGATGAGATAAGAGAGCCATCAAAACGCTCTCATAGACGTTAAGCTTGGGGAAGATGCTTGTCTTCTGAAACGATCGGGTGATACCGAGCTTGCATCTTTTGTAAGAGGGAAGTCCCGTGATATCCTCCTCCTTAAATAAAACCTTACCTGAATCGGCTCGATGATATCCTGTGATAAGATTGAAATAGGTGGTCTTCCCGGCACCATTTGGGCCGATGATGGCATGGATATCCCCTTGGCGCACATCGAGGCTTACCTGGTTGACAGCTCGAAGTTTTCCAAAATCTTTCGTTATTCCTTGAGTTTGAAGAAACATATCATTTGCCCAACAACTGATTCGTTCTTTCCCTTCTCTCTCTTGACTTCTCTTGGGCGAAACCAAGGATTCCACCGGGTAGAAGGAAGATGATGATCAGGATGAGAGTTCCCATAATGACAGGCCAAAAATAGGTGAATCCGAGAACATAGGCATGGACGAATGTCATGATAAACATTCCCAAAACCGGTCCGAAGAAGGTCGAAGGACCTCCAAGAATAGCAGCCATCACCGGCTCTCCTGATTTAATCCACATCAGAGAAAAAGGAGCAATAGACCTATAGAAAGGCGCCCATAGAGCGCCGGCTAGTCCGGCAAAGGCTGCGGCGATGACAAAGGTGATCAGTTGGTATCTTGCGATATTGATGCCCAAGAATTCTGTTCTCTCTGAATTTTCGCGCATCGCCTTAAGGGTATGACCGAAAGGTGAATTGACGATTCGCCATAAGATAAGAGCCGAAGCAATGAAGACGAAAAGAATGAAATAATAATATACAATGGGGTTCTTTAAAATCCCGGGCGGGAAGACCCCTTGAATACCGTCATCGCCGCCGGTAAAGTCATGCCATTTATAAATGATGACAAAGAGAAGTTGACCAAAGGCCAACGTCAGAATCGCAAAATATATACCTCTTAAACGAACGCAAAAATATCCTACAATCAGACCGACAATGCTTGCCATGCCAACCCCAGCCAATAGGCTGAGCCAGAAGTTGAATTGAACCTTTGTGAGAAGCATTGCAACGGTATATCCTCCAAGTCCATAAAAAGCAGCCTGACCAAAGGAGAGCTGACCCATATAGCCAAAGAGGAGATTAAAACTCAGAGCTAACAGGCTCATAATGAGGGCTTCACCCAGTATCACGAGATAGAATTCGGTGATCACAAAGGGAGCAACGATGGAAGCCAGGATGAGTAGAATTAACCACCATCCTCTCTTGGTTCTGCTTAGGGATGCTTCGATTTGTTGCATCGAAATTGATTCCTTATCCTTGATAAAAAGTCGAAGCAAACTCCAAAATCCAAATGCCAAATGTCAAACAAATGTCAAATTCCAAATTTGACCTTTGGGTTTGAATTGACCCGTTCGGCGGCGCCAAGCCCCGCCTTTTAAGGCGGGGTAAAGAAGCGCCGCTCAGGGTCAACCCTGAGCAAGCCCAGGCCTTCAGGCCGGGGAGTCGAAGGGTTGACATTTGCCTGCCTGCGGTAGGCAGGAACTTTGTCATTTGACATTCACTCATTTACCTTTCCGGTCTCCCGAAAATTCCCCACGGGCGAATGATTAAGACAACGGCCATCACCATGAAAATGAAGGCCAATGCCAGTTCGGGTTTATACATGATTCCGAAGGCATAGACCTGCCCAACGATAAAAGACCCCAAAAGTGTTCCAGGAAGGCTCCCCATACCACCGATAACGACTACCGCGAAGCATTCCACTATGATCTCAATATCCATTCCGAGAGCAATAGATCCATAGGGAGCTGAAACACCGCCACTCAGTCCACCGATCGAAGATCCCAAGACAAATATACCTGTAAATAGCCATGGGATGGGTATGCCTAAGGCGGAAACCATCTCCCGATCGTGGGCAGCTGCCCTGATGATATCACCGAGACGCGTTTTATATACCAGCCACCAGAGGAATAGGACAAGCGCTAAACCCAATAAAATAATGAAAAAATTAAAAGAAGGGAATGGAAAACCGAAGAGGAAAACAGCACCAGTAAAAGGCTTTGGTCTTGGGATTGAAAGGAATTCTCCACCCCAACCCCATTTGACCAAATCGGTAATGATCAAGACCACGGCATAGGTGGCTAAAAGTTGCTCAGGCCATCCCCTCGCATAGAGACGTCTCAGTAAGAGAAACTCTATTATAATACCAAATCCTGCCATGGCTAAGGCGGCAAGGATTGTTGCAATGTAGAAACCAACTCCAGGAATAAGGAAGTTTTTCCAAACGGTATAAGTGACAAAAGCCCCAAGCATGTAGAGGGAACCGTGAGCAAAATTGAGGACCCTCAAAACACCAAAGGTCAGGGAAAGGCCCGAGGCGACCAGAAAGAGAAGGGCACCCCGGGCAATCCCACTCATGAACTGGTTGAAAAGGACATCGAAAGACATCGCTACTTCGCCTTCGCTACGCCAAATCCTAATTTCAAAACCCTAAATCCTAATTAAATCCAGAACTCAAAATTCAAATTCCTAATGGGTGGTTGTTTAGAGTTTAGTGTTTAGGGTTTAGAGTTTTCTCATCGGACGACTCCTGTTTTCTTCCAGACTTCTCGGACACTGGCTTCAGACCGCCAAACCTGATCCCCGGGGATTCGGGATACATCCTTCCAGATTTTGAAAGGATAGGCCGGATCTTTAGCAATGGTTCCCTGATAGCACGCCACACTTCCCATATGGTCCAAGGGTCGAATAAAGAACTTGCCTCTTAAACTGTCAAGGGGTAATCCCTCCATTGCTTTGATCACTGCTTCGGTTTCAACGCTTTTAGCTTTTTCGACGGCTGCCTTAATCAGATAGACCCCATCATAAGCCTGAACAGCCCAGGAGTCAGGATATGCCCCACGGACCTTTCTATACTTTTCAACAAATTCTATCATCTTTGGATTTGGATCCATGAAGAAGCAACCCCTTCCAAAACCGAATGTGCCTTCAGGTGCATCTGGGCCTAAGGCCAACAGAACGGGAAGGTCATAAAGGGCGATGAAGGGGATCTTCTCAAAGAAGCCGTAAGGTGCGGCCTGCTTTGTGAAGGCTACCAAGTCCCCACCAAAAAGGGAGCTATGAACGGCATCGGGTTTCTTGGCCATGATGGCAGTGATAAAGGCTGTGAAGTCTTTTTCTCCGGGTTTCGGCCATGCCTGGTACAAAATTTCGGCGTCAGGCACCAACCGCTTGACCTCTTCTTCGAAAGCGGATTCTTCACGGCGGCCAAATTCGTAATCCGGAGCGATCGTGCAGAACTTCTTGGCCGTGGGAACTTTCTTATGCAAATAGCGAGTGGCTGCAATGGCCTCCATGTAGGTGTTTGGGACGATCTGGACAATATAAGGAGTAAATTTGTCAACCACTTGGCCTTCAGTGTTGGCCATTGTTGTTACTCTTAAAACCTTATACTCCGAATGCACGACCTGCATGGCCAACCCCACGCCACTGCTACAAGGTCCCTCGAGGAAATTCACTTTTTCTCTCAGGATCAAGTCTTTTGTCTCTCTCGCCCCGACGTCCACCTTCATCTCAGTATCCCGAACGGTCACATCCAATTTTCTACCCAGAATGCCACCTTTGGCATTGATCTCATCAGCCGCAATCCTTATACCATGGATGGCCGATTCGGAATACATGTAGCAAGGACCGGCAAAACAATAGATAGCCCCTAACTTAATCGGTTCTTTTGCTACAGCGGGTTTCGGTGCTGGTTTGGCTGGAGCCTTGGCCGGTTCTTTGGCCGGGGCTGGTTTCGCCTGGGCCATTACCATTGGAACAAAAATGACACTGAGCACAAAAGCAGTCACCGTTAAAATGGCTAATCTCCTCATCCTCATCCTCCTTTCGTTTGAAGAAATTTTAATGAAAAAAATCTTCTCTCACCTCCTTTTCCATGTGCTCAAATATAATGAAAAGAAAAAGATGTCAAGCAAAATTTAATAGGTCTTCACCATTCCTCCGTCAAATAGAAGATCGCCGCCGATGAGATATTTCCCCAGAAAAGAGAAGCCGATCACAAAGAGGTTGGCCACCTCAACCGGGGTCATCATTTCCTTGATTTGAGATCGACCCATCATCACATCTCTCACCACCTCCTCCGGAGTGATGCCCCGCTGCTTGGCCTGATCAGGAATCTGATTCAACGCCAGAGGAGTTCTCACGAAGCCAACGCTGATCGTGAAACCCCTGATCTTCCCCTCTCCTTCAGCAGCAATGGATTGGGCCAATCCCCGCAAAGCAAACTTGGTGATGTTGTAAACGGGCTTGTTCTTTGTAACCATGTGACCGTGAACAGAGCACATATTTCCGATGGCCCCTGTCCCATCCTCACTCCTTTTGATGTGGGGAATGGAGAGCTTGGACAGATAGAAAGGTGCCCTTACCATGATGGCCTGCATCAGATCATAGACTCGCATGGGGAAGTTCTCAACTGGATCGATATGCTGCATTCCCGCAATGTTCGCCAAAAATTTAATGCTTCCATATTGGGAGGCTTGGCGAACGCAACCCTCGATCTCTTGGTCTTTGGTGAGGTCTGTTTTGATAAAGATGACTCTTCCACCCAGATCCTCGGCCCTCCTTACGGTCTCTTTTCCGCCCTCCTCATTGACGTCAGTTCCTACGACTGTCAGTCCGTTTGCCGCTAAGGCGACGGCAGTCGCTCTCCCGATGCCACTGGCGGCTCCCGTTATGATGGCTACGTTCTTAGGATTGAAGTATTTATCCTTAACCACCAAAATCTCTTCGATCTTGATCTTGGGTTCTTCTAAATCAAAAAATTCTGGTCTCTTCATCAGCTCACCTCATTTCCTTTTCGGTCTCAGCGGTATCATTCCATCAGAAATGCTTTTATTTGATCTCCAACCTTTGCAATATCGAGGCGCCCACCACAAAAGGAAGGCTTGCAGAGGAGTTGTCGGTCGTCTAAGGCTTAAAGGCAAGGACAGTCCTTTTGTCAGGGCCTTCTCCTCTTTCAAGGAATTCTGCCTTGAGGGGCGTACCGACTTTGATCTCTTCAGGTCTCTTCGCATCGACCCCGACAATTCGAGCTACGGCTTTCACACCTTCGTCCAGTTCGATAACCCCCACTACATAGGGGTTATTGCGATTGAAGCCTTCCTTGGCCATGTAGGGTGGGGCAACGACGATGCTGGTAAAGGCGGAGAGTCTCCCTGTGCCACTGAACTGCACCCACTCCATCTCGGTCCCGAAACAGGAGATGCAGATCGGCCGAGGGGGAAGGGCAAGGGTCCCACATTTCTTGCATTTTGAGCCCATAATTCTCCATTCCTTGAGGAACTGCTCATACGATGTATCGTTGAAAGGCTTCTCCTCCATCGTTTCACCTCCTTTCAAGAATGGTAAAGGTACAGGTTCCGCCTGTCCCTCCCAGATTGTGGGCAGCTCCGATCCTTAGGTTGGGCTTGGGGACTTGCCTCTTTCCAGCCTTGCCCCGCAGTTGCACCCACACCTCGTAAAGCTGCGCAACGCCGGTTGCACCGACAGGATGGCCTTTGGTTTTAAGTCCTCCAGAGGTGTTGATGGGCATTGGGCCATCAAGTTGGCTCAGGCCTTCGGCCACGGCTTTGTATGCTTCCCCTGGTTTGAAGAATCCAAGATCCTCCATATGAACGATCTCAGCGATGGAGAAGCAGTCATGGACCTCTGAGAATTGAATATCCTTAGGCGTGAGGCCGGACATCCCGTAAGCTTCCCTTGCCGCATATCTTGTGGCTTCATAGGTTGTCAGGTCTTTCTTTGCATGCAGGCTATAGCCGCTTCCTTGGCCCATGCCAGCAAGGTAGATCGGGTCATCCGTGAAGTTTTTAGCGATCTCCTCTGCGACGAGAAGAAGGCAGGAAGCTCCGTCGCTGATGGGACAGCAGTCAAAGAGGTGCATGGGCCAAGCCACTGGAGGATTCGCTCCGGGGTCCCGGAGGAAATCCTTTTCCTCTTTCCATTGTGGAATGGGTTCGCCTTTAGCCCGGCAGCGCTCGATCCGGGCGTTCATAAAATCCCGAATCGTCATTGGAAACTGTGCTTTGGGATTCAGAGGGGCATTATTGTGGCTCTTGATGGTTACATTGAAGAGGGCCTCACGCGTTGCACCATACCTGGCAAAATAAGCTGTGGCCATGGCTCCAAAAACTCCGGGGAAGGTATAACCCGTGGCCACTTCATAAGGACTGGCTGCCATGGCTAAACCCTCAGCAACCTCTTCGGTCGTGCGTCTGGACATCTGTTCGAAGCCGCCTACGAGAACGATGTCATAGAATCCGGAGGCAATCGCCAATACCCCTTCCCGAAAGGCCACAGCGCTCGAGGCGCAGGCAGCCTCTGTGCGGGTGACCGGTTTGGGTACATGGCCTAACAGATCGGAAATGATTGGCCCCCAATGGGCTTGGTTTACAAAAAAATCATTGCTGAAATTTCCAACATAAAC
>CAZFJD010000022.1:0-6417 GCA_964518775.1 uncultured Syntrophaceae bacterium | reverse complement strand
TTCCATCATAAACTGCATCGATCTCTGTGTGTTCGAACCCTTTGTCGATCGACCCAACCATCTCAACGAAAGCCTCGGCAAAAAAATCTTTACAGTTTCGATCCTTGAATAAACCAAGTTTTGTCAACCCCCCGCCAACAACCGCCACCCCTCTTGAAAGTTTTCTTTTTCTTGGCATTTGGGAATCACTCCTCTCTTATTATTGTTTGCGGTTTATCAGGATTTCGTCAGGCACTCTTGGAACCTCCACCTGACGAACAGCCCGAGTAAACCCCGTTAGAAAGGGGAGAACTTTGGCCTCGCCCTCAATAAGGAGCTGATGCTTTCTATTTCTACGATCCCCAGCATAAATGCTGGGGCATTCTAACGGGGTAAATCTATCATAGAAAAAGGAGATTGTGAAGCATTATACATTTCCCATCAAATACTCTCGTCTTCATAGAAGGGAATAATCTTGAAAGAGCTGAGTTGAATCGTTTTAACCCTTTGGATATCTCCGAGAGGGGTAAGGACCCTCACCACCTTCTTCTCCACCAAATAATTTCTTATGACTCCCAAGGCCAGAGTCTCATCATTACTATCTTTCAATCCTATCAGAAGACCATTGATCTGTAATGCCCAATCAAGCGGGATGGGGTCACCATGGGGGTCAATGACTTCTCCTTCTATTTGAACTTCTTCGATCGCCCATTCCTGGACCACAGAATGCTTAAAATAATCTTGAAACTTATTCGTTCTGTAGTTTTTCCGCTCTTCCATAGACCTCGATCTCACCTGTTCAGATAAAGGAAGGCGAATGATTTTGTAGACAGAGGTCTCCTTATACAGTTCTAAGATAGGCTCTATTTCGTCTGATTTTTGTAAGGCCAGAATAAACTTCGGGGAGAGGAGATCGATTTTTCTTCTCTTCAATTCTTTCCCCGTTTCACCTAAGACAAAACCAGTGGTATCTACTACAGTCAATTCTGCGCCATAGGAGATCGCTTTATCCAGCATTCTTTTTACCCCTTTCAGGTGGATCGGAAAATGGCCTTCCGGTGTGGTGGAGCCGACAAAGAAGATCTCCGGTGGTGATAGTATGACTTCCCAATCCGGGTCCGATTTGAATATGGAAAGACCGATGGTCGTAGGAGGGCCAAGAAAAGATTGTCCGATGTCTGCATCAACCAGGGCAACGGTTAGGCCTCCTTTACAAAGATGGGTGACTATGAATTTCGCAAGGGAACTCTTTCCCGTATCTGGGGCCCCAAGAATAATGGCAATCCCCCTTCCTTTTTCTAAAATGTCCAAGAGAACATACCACTCATGCGGTGCCACGATTTCCATGGCTTTTATCCTATTCGGGCGGGACAGGGGATGTCAAGGGAGGCCTGGCATTTGAGTTGACAATATAGCACTATTCAGGTATTTATAATTTAAAATAGCTGCCTTGTTGGAGGGAAGATTGAAATGAGAGAATCCTTGAGATATTTAGACAATGCGAAAGAAATACTAAAAAACATATCCATTGAAAACAAAGTCTATACAGATATTAAATATGTTCGCAAAGCCTTTGGGATGGCCTATCTTGCTGTTTTAGAAGCGATCAATGAATCTCTCATTAAAAAAGGAACGACCAAAAAAGAACTTCCTAAATCAGTCGATGCTTACAGAATTGCTTTACAAAGACACATTGCTATTCACGACGGAAAGTTGATGAGGGAATTCGAAATGCTCTATGACACTTTGCATATCGCAGGGTATTATAGGGCACTTATTTATAATGTCAATGTGGTTAAGGAGGCTATGAAAGCAGCCGAATCCTTCATTAAAAGGTTAGGGTAAACCCCGTTAGAAGGTTCTTCAACCTTCCAACGAGAGGGCTCACACGGGGCTTTCTAACGGGGTAAAGGTGGGATCCCTTGCGAACTCCATCCTCTCAATGCATAGTAATCTTGAAGCATCTTTTGGAGATCTTCTCTTTTGATCGTCTTTTCCTCCTTTCCTAAGGGTTCATCGAAAAATCGCTTCGGAAGGGTATCGTCTTTTTGGGTGATGCCCTCACGGAGGTTAAATCTTCGAGTCTCATTCTGAATGTTGGAAGAAATTTTTCTTAGTCGAGCCTCATCCAATTTGAGACCCGTGGTTACCTCAATGATCGTGGAGAGGTGATTCCAATCCCAATAGATATCCCGGTAAAATCGGCATAAGATGAGAGAATCATGGATATTGAATCGATCTTCGAATTCAAGAAAGAGTTTTGCCTTCCCCTCGATCTGATCTGAAGGGATCATCCCTGCAAGTTCTGCTTTGTAGAAAGTGGATCTCAGGTGGCAGGCGCCTCGGTCTGAGGTGGCACAGGCCAGGCCCATGCCCTTAAGAATTCTTGGATCATAGCCCGCAGGGTCTAATCCTTTAACATGAATGGCAATATCTTCCATTCCCCAGACCTTTGCAGCCTGTCGAATCCCCTCTGATAGAATGGCTCCAATGCCTTTTTTATATGTAATATCATGGAGGAGTTCAGCGATTTTATCTACATCGCCCCATTTGATCTTTTCTTTGATCCGTCCCATCTCGGACGCCTCAATCGCAAAGGCACAGAGGCTTCCAGCGGAGATGGTATCCATGCCAAGGCGGTCGCAGATATCGTTGAGGTATGCAATCTCCTCGATCTCATGGACCATGCAGAGACCGCCAAGGGCATAGATCGTCTCGTATTCTGGTCCTTCGATTCTGAGACCCTTATGTCTTCCCTCCTTGATCTCGCTCAAATTTCCACAGGCCATGAAACAGCGGAGGCAAGCACTGGGTTTTACCTGACAGCGTTCAAGGAGTGCCTCTGCACTGATCTTCTCCCATCCTTCAAAGGTTCCGAGATGCCAATATTTTGAAGGGAATCCTCCTACGGTATTGGTCATGGCCACAAGCATTGGAGTGCCTAACCTTCGGTAATTCTGTGCTCCAGGGGTATCCTTTCCTCGCTCCAAGGTCTCCTTCGCAAACTGCTCCAGTCGATCCGGGTAAGCCACATCTCTTTTCTTCTCTCCGTGGAAGGCGATGGCCTTGATCTTTTTGGAACCCATCACTGCACCGACTCCAGTTCTTCCGAGAGACCGCCAGTAGTCGTTTTCAACCACTGCATATCGAACAAGATTTTCTCCAGCTGGGCCAATGGCAATTGCTCCAGCCCCCTTCTTATTCACCTTTCTTAAAACCTCATCCTCTGTGAAATAGCTATCCTTTCCCCAAAGGTCATTGGCATCATGAAAGATTACCTTTTCGTCAGAGATCTCGATCCAGACTGGATCACTCGATGCCTCTTCAAGGACGAAGGCATCATAACCTGTTCGACTCATCGGTTCTGCAACCTTACCTCCGGAGTAGGATTCAGAGAAGATTCCTGTCAGAGGTGACTTGGTGAAAGCTCCGTGCCGGCATGAACCATAGATCCGTGTATTCGTGATCGGACCCGTGCAAAAAATGAGCTTATTTTTTGAAGAGAAAGGATCAACACCAGGAGGATTCTCCTTCATGAGAAGATAAGTACCGAGTCCTTTTCCACCTAAATAATTTTCATAAACCGAATCAGGAATCCTTTCTTCTTTAAAAGTTTTCGCCTTAAGATCGACCCTCAGAATTTTATTAAAGAAGCTTTTCATCCGGTTTTCCTTTCTCCTCTTTATCAAGGTCAACGAATCCGATTCCCATGACGTTCTGCATCATAAGTTCATCACCCGTGAACGATGAAAATTGTCTCTTGGTTAGGGTTAAGGCTACGAAGCCAGTTTGGTTTAGAGGTAAAGGGTTAAGGTTAAGGATTTGAAGGCCAAAGACTTAACCTAATTACAAAACTGGCATCTTTACCCTTACCCTATAACTAAAAACCTTTATTTTCTAAACAATTATGGATAGATTCCTCTTAACTTTGTGGCTTCAGCCACCCTTCCAATGCCCAGCATCAAGGCGGCCGTTCTCATATCGACGTTCTGTCTCCGGGAGATGTTTAGTACCTCCGCAAAGCTTCGTCTCATGATTCTTGTTAATCGGTCGGAGATCTCTTCCTCACTCCATAATAATTCCTGAAGGTTCTGAACCCATTCGAAATAGGAGACGGTCACACCTCCCGCATTTGCAAGAATGTCAGGAACGACAAAAATACCTCGGTCATGAAGAATCTCATCCGCCTCCGGGGTGGTGGGGCCGTTGGCACCCTCAGCGATAATCTTGGTTCTTATCCTCGAGGCATTCTTATGGGTGATCTGGTTCTCTAAAGCAGAAGGGACAAGGATATCACAATCGAGCTCCAATAGTTCCTCATTCGTAATTTCTTCTCCAACCTTCGCCTCTGGAGTGATGACACAGGAATACCTCTTCTTGCAATCGAGGATCTCGGAAATATTTAGTCCGTTCTCATTATAGACGCCACCTCTCGAGTCACTGATCGCTATCACCTTCGCTCCTGCCCTGTCAAAATATTGAGCTGCAATGCCACCCACATTCCCACACCCCTGGACCACGACACGAGCCTTTTCCATTGGGATATTTAGGTGTCGAGTCGCCTCGAGCGCTGTGATAAAGACGCCCTTTCCTGTGGCTTCAAATCTTCCCAAGGATCCTCCGAGCTCCAGTGGTTTTCCTGTCACGACCCCATGAACAGAGTATCCTTTTAATATGCTATACGTGTCCATAATCCAAGCCATGACCTGGGGATTCGTATAAACATCAGGGGCAGGGATGTCTTGATCTGGACCGATCATCATTGCGATTTCCCATGTAAAGCGCCGAGTCATATTCTCAAGCTCCTGGAGTGACATCTTTTTGGGATTGCACTGAACGCCTCCCTTTGCCCCTCCAAATGGGATATTGACGACAGCAGCCTTCCAGGTCATCCACATAGCCAGAGCCCTCACTTCGTCGAGATCCACATCCGGATGGTAACGGATTCCTCCCTTCCCTGGACCTCGGGTCATATTGTGCTGAACCCTGTATCCCGTAAAAATCTTAACGCTCCCATCGTCCATCTTGACAGGGAAGTGGACAATCAGTTCCCGCTTCGTCTGCTTTATCTTTTCACAGATACCAGGATCCAAGTTCAAACGTTCCGCTGCAATCTCCACTTGCTTCATCGCCACATCAAGGGGATTTATTCTGATTTCTTCGGCAGCCATTAGATCACCTCCATTTTCGCTTATAAAAGACCCATCTCTTTTTCTTCTTCGGTGAGGCATTCGTCTAAGATGTTGATGGCTTCGTCGATCTCTTCTCTTTGGATAATGAGAGGGGGTGCAAACTCAAGGGCCTGTCCCATTGTCTTAATAATCAGTCCCTTCTTCTTGGCTCGTTCGATGATGTTGATGATTCGATTGAGAGGGAAGGGGGTCCTATTCTTTTTGTCCGCTGCAAAATCGATAGCCGTCCACAACCCTGTTCCTCGGACCTCACCTACGGTTGGATGAGATTCAAGGGATTTCAAACCCTCTAAAAAATAGATTCCCATTTCGTGTGAACGTTCAACCAAATTCTCTTTTTGTATGATTTCGATATTTTTCAAGGCAGCTGCGCACGAGACAGGATGATTTGTATAGGTGTGAAGGTGTTGAAAAATCTCGATAGGCTCCATGACCTCATCCGTACACCCGACTCCTCCCAGAGGGACATAACCACTTGAAATCCCTTTTGCCATCGTGATGAGGTCGGGTTGAATATCAAAATGGTCGATTCCGAACCACTTCCCTGTCCTTCCAAACCCACAGATGACCTCATCAATAATGAGGAGAATACCATAGCGATCACAGATTTCACGAAGGATCTTCCAATATTCTTTGGGAGGGGCATAGGCCCCAAATCCTTGCTGAATCGGCTCGCCAATAAAGGCTGAGATTTGCCCAGGATCTTCAAACTGGATGATGCGTTCGACATCTCTCGCACACAACAAGTCACAGCTCGGATAGGAGAGATGAAACGGACAACGGTAGCAGTAGGGTGACTCGACGAAGACCGTTCCTGGTGCAAGAGGCTCCATGATCTGTCGCATGGAAAGCACTGTGCCCAGTATGTTTAATGCGCCGCTCGTAACACCATGATAAGCGCCTCGTCTGGAGATGATTTTGTGACGTTTTCTATCCCCTTTAAAATAATGGTAATGTTTGGCCAATTTAATCGCTGATTCAACAGCTTCAGACCCATCACATACGAAAAAAAACTTATCAATTCGGCCAGGGCCGATCTCTGACAAGAGATTTGCAAGTTTGATCGCAGGGAGATTAGCAAATTGCATGGGAGTGAAATAACTCAGCTCACACATTTGATCATACGCCGCCTGAGCAATCTCTTTACGGCCATAGCCTACATGGACGGGTCGGGTCACACCTGCCACAAGGTCGAGGTAACTTCTCCCATCCTGATCAAAAACTCGGACACCTTCTCCTTTGGTCA
>CAZFJD010000021.1:11170-19039 GCA_964518775.1 uncultured Syntrophaceae bacterium | reverse complement strand
AGAAATTGAAGGAGAATCCAGACATCAGAGACTTCTATTTAGGCCTCTCTGATATCGGTGAACGAAAAAGTTTCAGGCAGGTGAAGCATTATAAGAGAAGGAAAAGGTGGCTCACATAAAGGAGTCAATTTTCAATAAACAATGGTCAATGATCAATAATCATTCTCTTTTTTGATTTTTCATTGGCCATTGAGAATTGATAATTGCTCATTGCCAAATGATCTTTAAAAGGAGGTTTATTATGCGAAGAATATTGTGGGTGTTGCTTATGATTGGATTTACTGTTTGGGGAATGACAGCTTGCAAACCCTGTCTTCTTCCAACCGAGGAGGCAGGAAAACCAAATGTCACATTAGATCGGGTGGAGATCGTGAGTTATTTCCCTTGGACAGACCTTCCTGCGAGAACCCCGTTGGTTTTGGGATATGTCTTTAATATCGAAAACCCCAGCAGCTACAACATCAAACTTGAGAATTTTAAATTCAGCACCTTCTTTGAGGCAGTCCCTGGTGAATATATGTCCATTTCCACTCCAACTACTTACGATATAGCGTATTTTCCACCTAAAACGACTAGCCAGTATCGAGTGGTCAATGTGATTGACTCTGCTGTCATCAATGTGAGTTTGTTGGTCCCGAATGCGCCAACGATGGCAAGGCTCAATTTGAAATCGGCAGATGTGATTAAGGGTTGGTATACAAAGATCCAGGATTTCGGTTTTGGCATCAAAGTAGGAGAAGGACAGGCTACCTTCTCCACTGAGAAGGGAGATGTTATCGTGCCCTTTGAGGGGAAATTCCCTAAGAAATAAGGGAGGGTTTGTTTGGGGACCTTTCCAAACCTTGTGAAGGAGAGGTAAGGTCAGGTCCCCGACCAAACCACCGAATAGATCAAGGTTCAATTCTCAATGATCATTTGCTATTTTCTTCACCGATCGTTTCTCCATTGGCCTTGATTTTTTTAAGCAGAGACAGAATGAAAAGTCTCGATTCGAATAATCTATTGAAGGGAGGTGTCAAGTCTTTACCAGGAGGTGTCATCATGAAAAAAAGACTATCAGCGGTGTTAACGCTCATTTTTTTGACAATTGGGTTATTCCCCACTTTTACCTTATCTGCTGATGTTCCCATGATGACAAAGGATGAGCTAATGGCAATGTTAGGTAATCCTGAGTTGCTCATATTAGATGTGCGCCTTGGTCGAGATTTCATTTTCAGTGATTTCAAGATAAAGGGGGCCGATCGTCCATCAAATATGGCTGACGTCACACCTACCCAATTTTCTACGGACATCAGGAACAAAACCATTGTCTTTTATTGCGCCTCACCAAATGAAGGGACCAGTGCTCCGATTGCCCAACTATTTATAGAGCGTGGATTTACCAAAGTATATGTCCTCAAGGGAGGTTGGGAAGAATGGCTTAAGGCTGGTTATCCTACAGAGAAGAAATAAGGACTTCGAAAATGGAGATGTCCATTTGCCTTTGATATGTTAACAAAATTATTATTGAAACGCGCACACTGCAGCGGATGGTCGATAGCCACCGCTGATTTTAGTTCTTTAACTGATCATTGCCAATGACCAATGTTTATCTTAGAGGAGATCTCCATGCCCAAACAAGACCCCATGGACCGCACCTCTGGTTTCTTGAAAAAGAATCTTGAGACCATGCCCCATAAGAAACGGATCGATTATCTCAACCAAAAACTACGAGGAATCATCCAATACGCTTATAAGCATTCTGTGGCGATTAGAAATAAGTTGGATTCCGTGGGATTGAAACCGAAAGATATTCAGACCATCAAAGACTTAGAGAAAATTCCCATCACCAAGAAGGTTGAACTGGTGGAGCTTCAGAAGAAAAGTCCTCCCTTTGGTGGATTTGAAGGGATCCCAATCAATGAAATGAGGAGGATCTATATTTCACCAGGGCCCATCTATGAGCCAGGCGAAATGGATTATGTGGAACTGGGGTGGGCTCAGGGAATGTATGCTGGAGGATTTCGGCCCGGCGACGTTGCCATCAATACGTTCAGTTACCACATGGTGCCTTTTGCTCTGCACATGGTAGACAACTCCCTCCTCCGGATCGGATGCGTCTCTATTCCCACAGGTGTTGGGAATACCGAGCAGCAAGTCAATATCTTAAAGACTTTGAAAGCCAATGGATTCTGTGGAACTCCCAGCTTTCTCCTTAACATTGCTGAAAAGGCAGAGGAGATGGGGCTCGATCTGAGAAAAGACCTGAACCTCCAGGTAGGTTTTGTTGCTGCCGAGATGCTTCCAGAATCTCTCCGATCGAAGTTGGAGGAGAAGTTTGGGATGATCATACGACAAAGTTATGGGACTGCTGATATCGGCTGCTTGGGCTATGAATGCATGCTGAAGAATGGGATGCATGTTCCAGATGACAAAATCGTGGAGATCGTGGACCCTGAGACAGGTAAGCAATTAGGCCCTGGAAAAACAGGAGAGATTGTCGCCACCACGTTCAATAAGGTTTACCCTCTGATTCGATTTGGAACAGGGGATCTTTCCATTTCGACGGAAACTCCCTGCCCTTGTGGGAGAGCTTCACCGCGGCTGGTTAAGATTTTGGGAAGGGTGGATCAAGTAACCAAAGTCAGGGGACTTTTCGTCCATCCCGGTCAAGTGGATGAAGTCGTCTCAAAGCACCCACAGGTTGGGAAGTATCAGGTCGTTGTCACAAGAAGGGAACACAAGGACGAGATGACCTTTCGGATCGAACTCAAAGAAGAAGCCTCCCAACCCGAAAAGCTAAAGGAAGATATCGAAAAGTCCATCCGGGATGTGATGAAGGTGAGAGGCGAAGTCCAATTTGTTCCCGGGGGATCGATTCCAGAAGGGGCCAAGAAGATCGAGGATCAACGGACCTGGGAATAGTCTTATACAGGGAGTTTGGCTGAAGGTTACGGTAAAGATGCCGGTTTCGTCAATGGGTTACGTCTTTGGTTTGTTTACCTTAACCCCTTGACCTCAAACCAAACGGGCCTCATAACCTTTACCTAAAGACAATTTCCCAGAATTTTGGCGATCTTTTGCCAAATGTGCTAAGGTGAAATTAAGAATTGAAAGGAGGAGGGGTGTATGAAGATTGATTACAAGGGATTTATGAGAGAAAGGATCCAAAGAACTCCGGTGACCATTAGCCCTGAATCATCCTTCTTTGAGGCGCGAGCCCTCATCCACGAAAAGGGTATCCGGCATCTGCCTGTGGTCGATAAGAATAATCGTCTGGTTGGAATCGTGACAGATCGCGATATTCGACAAGCAGCCCCTTCCGATGCAACCTTGCTGAGCGTCCAAGAACTCAACTATCTTCTGGGGAAGCTGAAGGTTGCGAGCTTTATGACGCCAAAAGAGAAGCTTATCACGATTACTCCAGACACAATCATCGAAGAAGCGGTTCAGTTGATGCACGATCATAAGATCGGATGTCTCCCTGTGGTTGAAGGAGACAAGCTTTATGGAATATTCACAGAGACGGATGCCTTAGCCCACTTTGTGGATATATTTGGCTTCAAGGTGAAGGGGACGCGGCTAACGGTTGCCCTTGAAGATAAACCGGGGACCATGCTAGGAATACTTGAAATCATGAAGAGACATAATGTAAATATCATTAGCATCGTCACTCCCTCTTTTATGGTGGAGGGGAAAAGGATCGCTGCTATAAGGATTCAGACAGAAGCCTACCAAGATATTGTTAAGGATTTGGAAAAAGCTGGCTATCCTGTCCTCTCCTTAGGCAAGTGGCCATCCATCTAAGAAATAAAGGAATGATGGGGAATGGAATAATGGGATTCAAAGCAGTGTTTTGCATCAAATTAAACTCATTGTTCCAATATTCCATTACTCCAATTTTTTTTCTTGGGTCTTGACAGTTTACGTTAAGTGGCCTTTATGAAGATCAATAGGTCGACGTATTATCAAATCGGTGAATTAGCCGACCTGGTTGGGATGAGCCCTCGAACCATCCGGTATTATGAGGAGATCGGGCTCCTCAATTCTGTCAAACGCATCGAAGGCGGTAAGAGGGTCTATACAGATAGAGATATCCAACGTCTCAAATTTATCAAAAGACTCAAACATCTTGGCCTTACGCTTTCCGAGATGCATGAGCTGGAGGATATTTATCAAATACATCGAACGAACCGAAAGGTTCTCCCCCGGCTTTTGGAATTACTCGACAATCATGTAGGAAAGATCGATGAACGGATCCTTAACCTTCACAAATTAAAGGAGGATATTTTCAATTATAAGGAGAAAATCTGGAAGAAATTGAATTTCGAAGATGATGGTTCAGAGAAGAAAGCCTCTGAATGAGAAATGGCCTCGCTTTGTCTGACTGGTGCCCAAGCAGTGGGTTTTATCGCGGGGCAGGCCTAAAAAGATCATTGCAAAATGGAAATTTAACAATGCAAATTGATCATTTTGAAGTGGTAATTTTACATTGGGAATTGAGGGAGGGCTTATGGACATCAAGAAGATCGGTGTTGTAGGAGCAGGACAGATGGGAAATGGTATCGCTCAGGTGGCTGCCCATTCCGGTTTCCACGTGGTGATGAGCGATATTGCGGATTCCTTCGTTCAGAAAGGCCTTGCGACCATTTCTAAGAACTTAGATCGGATGGTGGAAAGGGGAAAGATATCTCCTCAGAAGAAAGACGAGATCATGGGAAGGGTAAAGGGGACGATTCGGCCTCAAGAGATGGCCGACGTCGATTTTGTGGTTGAAGCCGCCACCGAGAACGAACCCCTTAAATTGAACATCTTCAAAGAGTTGGATCAGACTTGTCGAAAAGAGATTATTCTCTCGAGCAATACCTCTTCAATCTCCATCACGAAAATTGCTTCGGCAACCCTAAGACCTCCGAAAGTTATCGGAATGCACTTCATGAACCCCGTTCCCGTGATGCAATTGGTAGAGATCATCCGAGGTCTCCAAACCTCCCAGGAGACGTTTGATGTGGTGAAGTCACTCACCGAGAAGATGGGAAAGACTCCTGT
Source organism: uncultured Syntrophaceae bacterium (assembly GCA_964518775.1). Taxonomy (GTDB): domain Bacteria; phylum Desulfobacterota; class BSN033; order BSN033; family UBA1163; genus JACAEX01. The sequence goes on along the minus strand of CAZFJD010000021.1, from coordinate 14,011 downwards.
GGAAGCAAATGACTCGCCAGGATTCATCTCCAATCGGATCCTCATGCCCATGATCAACGAGGCGATTTATACGCTCTATGAGGGAGTCGGAACTCCGGAGGCGATCGACAATGTTATGAAACTAGGAATGAATCACCCGATGGGGCCCTTAGCCTTGGCTGACCTCATCGGTCTGGATACTTGCCTTGCCATTATGGAGGTGCTTTACAAAGGCTTCGGAGATTCCAAATATCGGCCCTGCCCTCTCCTCAAGAAGTATGTGGATGCAGGCCACTTGGGGAGAAAAACAGGAAAAGGATTCTACACGTACTGAGTAAATTCCAAATGTCAAAATCCAAATGTCAAATATTTTTAGTTCTAATATTTGTCATTTGAACTTCATTTGAAATTTGAACTTTGACATTTGACATTAATGAGTCCGACATGGATTTCAAGCTCACTCCAGAACAAGAGATGATCAGGGATATGGTAAGGGATTTTACGGAGAAGAATATCAAACCTGTTGCCGGCCTTTACGACGAGGAGAAGCAATTTCCTTATCAGAACCTGAAAAAAATGGCGGAGCTTGGCCTGATGGGAATGAACATCCCTGTAGAATTCGGTGGATCGGAGGTTGGGGTGGTTGCTTACAGCTTAGCCATCACGGAGATCGCAAAGGGATGCGCTTCCCATGCTGTTACGACATCCGTGACCAATATGGTTGCAGAGGTGATTTTTGAGTTTGGAAAGGAAGAGATAAGAAGAAGGCACGTTCCAAAACTGTGCAATGGTGAGTATCCAGCTGGCTCATTTGCCATCACCGAGCCTCATACAGGGTCAGATGCGGCGAACATTCGAACAACAGCAGTCCGCCGCAACGACACCTATGTTCTCAATGGAAGCAAGACTCTGATCACCAGTGGAGAGGCTGCGGGGGTGACGGTCACCTGGGCTGTGACCGACAAGAATGCAAAGAAAGGGAAAGGGATCAGCGCCTTTGTCATTGAAAAGGGAATCCCTGGATTCATTGTAGGAAAAGCGGAAGAAAAGATGGGCCATCGCGCATCGCAGACCAATGAATTGGTCTTCGACAACTGCGTCATTCCCGCCGATTGCCTCTTAGAAAAAGAGGGGGAAGGGTTTAAGATTGCGATGATGGAACTCGATGGCGGAAGGATCGGTATCGCCTCTCTGGCAGTGGGTGCGGGATTTGGGGCGATCGACTTTGCAACTGAATATGTAAAAGAGAGAGAGGCTTTTGGTAAACCTCTTTCCAGCTTCGAGGCCATTCAATGGATGATCGCTGACTCTTATACAGAATTGGAAGCTGCCCAGCTTCTGGTTTTACGCGCCGCCTATCTGAAAGAAATACGTCAACCCTTTACGAAAGAGGCTTCTATGGCAAAGCTCTTCGCTACGGAGACAGCAAGAAATGTGGCCATCCGTGCTGTTCAGATGCTGGGCGGTTATGGTTATACGAAAGATTATCCAGTGGAACGTTACCTTCGTGATATCATCGGAACAACTCTTTACGAAGGGACTTCCGAGGTGCAACGAATCGTCATTTCGAGAGAGATATTGGAACGCTGAAAAATATAGAACGCCAAATGACCAATTTCAAATATCAAAGGAATGTGAAGACCCAAATATTAAATGACAATTGGACATTTACAATTTGGATCTCATTTGACATTTGAACTTTTGCATTTGACATTTAAATTATAGCGATTTGTTTTGAGTTTCGATATTAAGAGGATTTGAAAAGATGGAATTATCAGAACAGACATTTGCCCAAAAATTTGACCTCTACGGTTGCTATCAATGTGGAAAGTGCACGGGAGGGTGTCCCGTATCCCTCAAATCGAAATTGAATATTCGGAGACTGATGATCGAGGGGATCCTGGGAAAGAACCTCGATCGGATAGGCGAGAAGTTAGAACTTTGGGACTGCACCACCTGTAAGACTTGCACGATCCGTTGCCCTCGGGGGTTGAAGCCCATGGATCTGGTCATCGGGATGAGAGGGACGCTGGTCGAAGAGGGACACATCCCCAAGACAATCATCGAAGCCATGGAAAATGCCTACAAACACCGAAACCCTTGGGGAAAGGCAAAGAACAAGAGGACGGAATGGGCGAAGAGTCTCCCCGAGGATTTCAAAGTGAAGGACTTTTCTCAAGGAGACCGGGCTGAATTTCTTTACTTTGTCGGCTGCACTGCTTCCTCTGACCCTCGAATCCAAGAGGTTGCGAAGGCCCTTGTCTTTTCTCTCCAACGAGCAGAGGTCGATTTTGGAATCCTGGGAAATGAGGAACAATGCTGCGGCAATGAAATCCGCAGAATGGGGGAAGCAGGTCTCTTTGAAGAACTCGTCGAAGAAAACGCCAGACGTTTTGCATCCTACCAAATCGAAAGGATCATGGCCACATGTCCTCATGGTTTCAATGTGTTGAAGAACGAGTATCCCGATGGGAAGTTCGATGTCCTCCACACCACTCAACTCCTGGCAAAGCGTTTAGAGGAAGGAAAACTCTCCTTGAAAAGGGAGATCAAAAAAGTCGTCACTTACCACGACCCATGTTTCCTCGGCAAACAGAACAATATCTTTGACGAACCCCGAATCTTACTCAGTGCCATTCCTGGTCTCACTTTTAAAGAGTTGGACCGCTCCCGAGAGAGAAGTTTGTGCTGTGAAGGAGGGGGAGGAAGGATGTGGGTCGAGTCCTCTTCTGAGACGGGACAACGACTCGCCGAAGTTCGGGTGAGCGATGCCGTCGAAATAGGCGCCGAGATCTTGGTGACGGCCTGCCCTTTCTGTGTTCTGACACTGGAGGACGCGGTGAAAACCTCCGGCCATGAGGA
>CAZFJD010000021.1:0-11070 GCA_964518775.1 uncultured Syntrophaceae bacterium | reverse complement strand
GCCCTTTCTGTGTTCTGACACTGGAGGACGCGGTGAAAACCTCCGGCCATGAGGAAAAACTGCAGGTCATGGATCTGACAGAATTACTGATAGAGGCCATTGAGTCGTGACCGTGTAGCGTGTCACGTGTCCGGACACGGATGACGGACACGGACACGAATTTTCTTAGATTTTGTCATTTGGGATTTTGAATGATGAGATGGTTTGATTCGATTCCTAAAGAGGAATGGGAAAAGATTGATCACGTGATCGCAAGATATCAAGGGAGGCATGGAGCGCTCATCCCTGTCTTAAAAGAAGTTCAAGACATCTGCGGATACCTCCCCAAGAAGGTCCAGCACCGTATCGCAGAGGGTCTGAACCTCTCTCCTTCGCAAGTCTACGGTGTCGTTTCTTTCTATGCCTTCTTCACCCTTGTCCCAAGAGGGAAATATATTATACGGGTTTGTCTTGGGACGGCCTGCTATGTAAAAGGTTCGAAACAGATATTGGACAATCTTCAGAGGGAACTGAACGTTGAGGTGGGCGGGATTACGAAAGATAGAAAATTCTCCTTAGAAGCCGTTCGTTGCTTGGGGTGCTGCAGTTTAGCCCCGGCGATTGTCATCGGTGAGAACACCTATGCCCTGGTTGACCCTGCTGAGGCCATCCGAATCGTCAGATCATATGAGTAACCGATGCAAGTAACGAAATTAGAAGATCTACAAAAGATCAAGGAAAGAATCACTCTCGATCTCTCTCTTCGAAAGGAAGGGTACCGGGCGAAAATCAACTTCCACATGGGGACCTGTGGGATCGCTGCAGGAGCAAAAAAACTTCATGCTCTGATCCTCCGGAAAATGGAGGAAAAAGGAATCCAAGATATTAAGTTGATCCGCTCTGGTTGTGCGGGTCTTTGCAGTCGTGAACCAATGATCACCATTGAATCCTATGGCCTGCCCCCCGTGAAATACTGTGACCTCAATGAAGAGAAAATTCAAGAAATTTTTGACCGTCATATCATGAATGGAGAATTGGTCGAATCGTATGCCTTGGCGATTGGCAATGGGAGCGAAGCCCTTTTGCCATCATTTTTGGAAAAGGTTCCGAGGTTGCAAGATATCCCCTTCTTCAAGCACCAAACCCTCTGGGCCTTGCGAAATAGAGGCCTCATTGACGCAGAGCGTATCGATGAGGCTGTTGCCACTGAGGCCTATTTCGCATTGGCCAAGGTCCTGACTTCTATGACCCCCGAGCAGATCATTGAAGAAGTAAAGACATCTGGCCTGAGAGGCCGTGGGGGAGCAGGTTTCCCAACAGGCTTAAAGTGGGAGGAGGGGAGACGCTATGTTTCCTTCCCGAAATACGTTATCTGCAACGGGGATGAAGGAGATCCGGGCGCCTTCATGGATCGTTCTCTCTTGGAATCAGATCCTCATGCAGTATTGGAGGGGATGATCATCTGCGGTTATGCCATTGATTCCCATCAGGGTTATATCTATGTGAGGGCAGAATATCCACTGGCCATCCATCGGCTCAACATTGCCATTGAACAGGCGAGAAATTATGGGCTTTTAGGAAAGAACATTCTGGGGTCCCGTTTCGATTTCGATATTGGCGTCTATCCGGGTGCTGGCGCTTTTGTCTGCGGTGAGTCGACTGCCCTGATGTATTCCCTGGAAGGAAAACGAGGGATGCCAAGGATTAAACCTCCCCGTTCCACGGAGGCAGGGCTATGGGGACAACCTACTGTATTAAACAATGTTGAAACCTTCGCCAATATTCCGGCGATCATTCGAAATGGAGGAAAATGGTTCGCCTCCCTCGGGACAAGTGGGTCCAAAGGTACAAAAGTTTTCGCATTGGCCGGCTCAGTGAAGAATGTGGGTTTGGTGGAAGTTCCTATGGGAACAACATTGCGAAAGATCGTTTATGATATCGGAGGAGGCATTTCTGGGGACAACGAATTTAAGGCCATTCAGATCGGAGGCCCCTCCGGTGCCTGCCTCCCTGCCTCCCTCCTTGATACCGAAGTCGACTTCGACTCCCTTGATGAAGCAGGAGCCATGATGGGCTCCGGCGGTCTCGTCGTCATGAACGACTCCACCTGCATGGTCGATACCGCGCGATTCTTCACCGACTTCTCCGTCGATGAATCTTGCGGCAAATGCGTCCCCTGCCGCATTGGGATGAAAACCATGCTCAACATTCTCAACCGGATCACCACAGGAAATGGAACCATGGAAGATATCGACCTGCTGGAGCAGCTGGGCCACCATATCAAAGAGACTTCTCACTGTGGTTTGGGCAAGACGGCTCCCAATCCTGTGCTTTCGACGATTCGTTATTTTCGGAGTGAATATGAGGCCCATATTCTGGAAAGGCGCTGTCCGGCTCTGGTCTGTGTGGACTTAATTCAGTTTCGGGTGGATCCGGAGAGGTGCAAGATGTGCGGTCTCTGCAAAAAGGCCTGTCCTGTGGAGGCGATCACTTGGGAGAAGAAGACCGCAGCGGTGATCCGCTCGGAGAGGTGCATTCGTTGTCGCTCCTGTATCCAGGCCTGTAAATTTAATGCGATCGAATAAGAAGGAAATGTCAAATGTCAAAAACCAAATGACAAAGGAATGTCAAAGTTCAAAACAAGACATTTTGACATTTAGTCATTTGGATTTCCTTTGAACTTTGAACTTTGGCATTTGGTATCTTTACGAGATATCGCTAATGAGCAATCGAATGATAAAACTTACCATTGATGATATCCCGGTAGAGGTCGAAAAAGGAAAGACGATTCTTGAGGCCGCTCAGTCTGTCGGCATTCGAATCCCTACCCTCTGCCACGACCGAAGGCTTACCCCGTTTGGTGCCTGCCGTCTCTGTGTGGTTCAGGAGAAAGGAAAGTCTGAGCTTCTTCCCTCCTGCTTTACTCCCGCGAAAAACGGGATGGAGATGATCACCCAATCCCCAAAGATCTTTGAGTCAAGAAGGCTCCAACTTCAATTCATCCTCCTCAATCATCCGATGATCTGTCCCAGATGCGAAAAAGAGGGGGACTGTGGCCTCCAGACCTTGGTCTATGAGTATGGAGTGAATGAGACAATCTACCCATGGGAGAAAGTCGAATTTCCTGTCGACGATTTTTCCCCTCTTCTTCAGAGGGATCCTAATAAGTGCATCCTCTGCGGCCGCTGCGTCCGAATCTGCGACGAAGTCCAAGGTATTGGAGAACTCTCTTTTACCCAAAGAGGCATCCAAACAGCCATCGATACCGACTTCCATCGATCCCTGAAGTGCGAATTCTGCGGCCAATGTCTCGATACCTGCCCCGTGGGCGCCATCACCTCCCGCTGCTTCGACTACTCGTCCAAGGTCTGGGAACTTCAGGAGACCACCACCCCCTGCCCTTACTGCAGCTGCGGCTGCCTCGTCACGATAGGCTCCAAAGGGGGAGAAGTGAAGAGAGTCTTCTCCGAACCAGAGTGTGGCCCCAGTGATGGAAACCTCTGCGTTAAAGGCCGCTTCGGCTGGGACTTCGTCGACCACCCCGAAAGACTTCAGTCTCCTTTGTTAAGGGTGAATGGTAACCTCAAAGAGGTTTCTTGGGAGGAAGCCCTCCGCTTGGTTGCCCAGGAGCTCGAAGAGATCAAAGACCAATACAGCCCAGACGCCATTGCTTGCGTGCTCTCCCAGCGATTAACCAATGAGGAATACTACCTCTTTGGAAAGCTCTTCCGAAGTGCCATCGGGACGCATCAAATCGGTCAAACAGGAAACGGGGACCTTCGGGGACTCACCCGAGGATTGAAAAAGACCTTGGGTCTTTCGGCCTCCACCAACTCCATTCGGGAGATTCGCAACGCCGACTGCCTTCTCCTGGTTGGAGTGGACCCTGCTCAGACCCACCCCATCATCAAGAATGAGATCCATCTGGCCATCCGAAGAAATAGGGCTCAGCTGATCGTCCTTGGGAGTTATGACATTGGCCTCAGTCGAGCCACCCAGATCTCTCCCTTGTTCCATCCGAACCTCACGCTTCTGGAAAGACCAGGGATGGAGGTCTCGGTTCTCAATGGAATGATGGGAGTGATTTTAAGGGAGGCTTTGGAGGATAAGGAGTTTGTAAAAGAGAGGACCGAGGGGATAGAGGTTCTGAGGGAGAGGATGTTGGCCTCTCTGGAGGAGGAGTTACTGAACAGAGAAGAACTTAAGAAGGCAGCTCGAGCTTTTGCGCAAGCCAAAAATGCCATGATCCTCATCGGTTCGGGTTCCTGGTCACACCTTTCTCAGGAGGAGGTCGCCATTGCCTCTTCCAACTTATCTCTGATTACAGGGCACCTCGGCAGGGAGTCGTCAGGGATTCTCCTCCTTTTGGAGAAGTGTAACGGTCAGGGAGCGATCGATATGGAGGTCTTCCCGGATGGTGAGGAGACAGAGGGAAGTCATCTTCTTCAGAAGATCTCTGAAGGGAGGGCCAAGGCTCTCTACGTCATCGGAGAGGATCCGTTGAGCACATCCTCTCATCCAGAACAGCTGAGGAAGGCCCTGGCAGGGTTACGGTTCCTTGTGGTTCAGGAACTCTTTCTTACGGAGACGGCGAAGATGGCTCATGTGGTTTTGCCGGCCTGCTCCTTTGTGGAGAAGGAAGGGACGTTTACGAATCTGGAGCGAAGGGTGCAGAGACTGAATCCCTTTCGGCCACCTCTTCATCAGTCCAAGTCCGATTTTGAAATCTTTCTTCGTTTATTAAAGCTTCTTGAGTATCCAGTGGACGGAGAGACGCCTGAGGCTGTCTTTGGTGAGATCACTAAGACGATCGCAAATTATCAGGGGCTTCAGGAAGGGGAGCAGTGGCCAAGTGGGGAGAGGTATCTCTACTCAGAGGGTTTTCCCATGGGGAGGGCGAAGTTGATTGCCTTGGAGGGGAAAAAACCTCAACCTAAACCCGAAGCTTATCCCTTTTATCTGATTCAAAGGCCTTCTCTCTTCCAATCGGGTCTCCTTAGTTTAAGAAGTGATTTCTTAAGAAAGGTCGCTGAAAAGCCTCATCTGGAGATGAATCCTGAGGATGCTCAACTTATCAAGATCGAAAACGGAGAAGTAGTTCAAGTTTCGACTCAAAAAGGCCGATCTATGAAAATGAAGGTGGAATACTCTTCAAGACCTGTTTCAGGGGTGATCACTCTCCCTTACCCCTGTTCCATCCTCGATGAAGGAGGAATCTCTTTCGCTAAAGTGGAGAGGTTAAAGGGAGGCTAAGGCCTCCCCCTACCCAATATTTCTGTGAGGCTTTAAGAAGGGAGGGAATGGAATGAATATTATTGTCTGTATAAAAAGGGTGCCGGAGACAACAGATGCAGATGTCTTTGTCGACAAGTCAGGGAAAGATATTGACAAAAGCGGGCTGGTCTTCGATCTCAACGAATGGGACAGTTATGCCATTGAGGAAGCCATCCTGTTGAAAGAGAAGCTGGGCGGTACGGTTACGGTCCTTTCCATGGGAGGTGAAGATTCAAATGAATCGTTGAGGAAGTGTCTGGCCATGGGCGGAGATGATGCCATCCGATTGACCGACCCTGCTTTCGATGGCTCAGATGGTTTTGCTACAGCAAAGGTTCTGGCAGAGGCAATCCGGAAAATCCCTTTCGACCTCATCCTCACGGGTACCCAGGCTGAAGATGACGGATATGCGCAGGTGGGTGTCGTCCTTGCCGAGCTCCTCGGAATCCCCCATGCTGCTCTGGTGAACCGCATCGAGGTTCAGGATAAGAAGTTGAAGGTCCATAGGGAGCTTGAAGGAGGGTTGGAGGAGGTGTTTGAAATCGATCTCCCCGCTGTCCTCACCATACAAACCGGAATCAATGAACCCCGTTATGTCTCAATTATGGGCATCCGAAAGGTGGCCAAGAAAGAGATCAAGACCTTTGGGACTTCGGATCTCAATCTGAAAACAGAGGAGGTGGGTTTCTCTGGTTCGCATATTCGGTTGGAAAAGGTTTTTCTCCCTCCTGTGGGCGAAGGGGCGCAGATGTTGGAGGGAAAACCAGAAGACTTGGCACTCACTGTTTTCAATATTCTGAAAGATAAAGGAGGGCTCACCTAATGAAAGAGATCATTGTCATCGCAGAACATCGAAGGGGAGAACTGAGGGATATCACATGGGAGATGCTCTCCAAAGGAAGGCAATTGGCAGAGAGTATGGGTGCGGATCTCGGGGTGGCCGTTTTAGGAAAAGGAGTAAACCCATTTGCAGAGGCCCTCAAATCAAAAGCCAAAAGGGTTTTTGTCGTCGATGATGAACGCCTCGAGGTCTACAATTCAGAGACCTATGAAAAGGTCCTAATGCAACTCATCACAGAAAGGAAGCCGTCTCTTATCCTGGTCGGACATACGGCAACGGGCATGGACTTCGCCCCAAGCCTTTCCGTTCGCCTCAAGATGCCCCTGGCCACTGACTGCATTGGGATCGACGTGAATGGCGAAGACCTTTTGCTCACCCGCCAACTCTACGGAGGGAAGATCAATGCATCAGTCTCCTTCTTGAAACAGGGACCCTACATGGTGTCGGTTCGTCCAGGTGCTTTTCCCGTAGTGGAAAAAGAAACGCTTCCGGGTGAGATTGTCTACATTCCTTCTCCCTTGACGGACGAAGGTCTTGCCAAACGCTTCATCCAGTATGTGGAAGCAGCGGTGGGTGAAGTGGATATCACGCAGGCCGATATTCTGGTCTCCATTGGAAGGGGGATTAAGGACGCAGAGAATATTCCAATGGTAAAAGAATTTGCCGATGCAATAGGGGGAGTCCTCGCCTGCTCACGGCCTGTCGTGGATAAAAAGTGGCTTCCCAAAGGCTGCCAGGTCGGGACTTCTGGGAAGACCGTTAAACCAAAAGTTTATATCGCCATTGGTATCAGCGGAGCTTTCCAACATGTGGCCGGAATGAAAGGAGCAGGGACCGTGATCGCCATTAATAAAGATCCAAAGGCACCTATCTTCAACGCCGCCCAGTATGGAATCGTGGCAGACTTGTTTAAAATCGTTCCTGTTTTGAAGGATAAGGTCAAAGAATTGAGGAAATAATCCCCCCTTCTCCCCCCTTTACAAAAGGGGGTTGGGGGAATTTGGAAGAGGTGAGCAATGAACTTTGAACTGACGCAGGAGCAGAAAGATATTCAGAAGGCTGCGAGGGAATTTGCTCAGGGAGAGTTTGAAAAGGAAAAGATCCTGGAGTGGGAACAGACCCATGCTTTCCCCAAGGAACTCTGGAAAAAGGCCTGCAAATTGGGGTTTACAGGAATTCACTATCCTGAGGAGTACGGTGGTCAGGGTTACGGTGTTACTGAAAACATTTTGATCGTAGAGGAATTCTGCCGCAAAGATTCAGGGGTCGGCATTGCTCTAAGTCTGGTCGATTTCTCCTCAGAGGTGGTTCTCCGTTTTGGAACACACGAACAGAAAAAGAAATATCTCATTCCAGTGGCCAAAGGTGAATTCATCTCCGCAGGTGCTTACACAGAACCTGACCACGGCAGTGATATTACCTTAATGTCCACAACGGCGACGAAACAGGGCGACTCCTTTCTGATCAACGGAACCAAAACATTTATCACCAATGGGAGCATCGCAGACTTCTTTATCGCTCTTTGTCAGACCGATCCCAATGCAAAGCCTCCATACCGTGGTCAATGCACGATCCTCATTGATAAAGGAACAAAAGGTTTAGAGGCCACAGAGATCATGCCCAAGATGGGCATCCGAATGACCTCCACAGCTGAGCTCTCCTTCAGCGATGTGAGAGTGCCTTTGGCCAACCTTCTGGGTGAGGAGAATAAGGGATTCTATCAAGTTCTTGAATTCTTCGACGAAAGCAGGATCGAGATCGCTGCCCAAGCCCTTGGCATTGCTCAAGGAGCCTTTGATCGCGCCTTGGACTATACCAAACAGAGGGAGCAGTTTGGAAGAAAATTAGTCGATTTCCAGATCACCCAACACAAATTGGCCGATATGGCGACAAAGGTTGAGACCGCGAGGCTTTTGGTCTACAAAGCTGCATGGAACTACGACCAGAAAAGGATCGATCCAAAATTGACCTCCATGGCCAAGATGTTTGCAGGAAGAGTAGCTGTGGAGGTGGCTGATGAGGCCATCCAACTCTTTGGGGGTTATGGGTACATCACGGAGTATGAAGTAGAACGTTTCTATCGGGATGCCAAGATTACAGAGATTTACGAGGGCACGAAGGAGATACAGAAGAACACCATCGCCTCCGCCCTTATAGGAAAATTAAAGTAATTGTGGGCGGAGTCTTAAATTCGAAGCACGAAATCGGAAACAGAGATGTTAAATCCTAAACTCGAAACCCTAAACTCTAAACAAACCCATTCGACAGGCTCATGGCCCTGAGTCTTATCGAAGGGTTAAATGTCCAAAGCACAAAACTCAAGGCCGTTTGACTTAGAAAATATCCGGTTCAATTATGGAGAAATCAAAATTGTCTTTTGAGTTTTGAATTGTAGATTTGTTTAGGATTTAGAGTTTGGTGTTTAGAGTTTAAACAACTTGGATTTCGGATTTTGTAAGAGTTACGGATCGGGTAAATAGAACTGATGGGAACAGACGAACTGAACCAAGTTATCCCAGAAGCTCTTGTGGTCGGTGCTGGGATTGCGGGGATGCAGGCCGCATTAGACATCGCTGATAAGGGATTTAAGATCCATCTGGTAGAGAAGGATCCTTCCATTGGCGGCCATATGGCCCAGTTGGACAAGACCTTCCCTACTCTTGATTGTTCTGCTTGCATCATTACACCCAAAATGGTGGATACGGCCAATCATCCCAATATCCATCTCCTCACTTATACAGAAGTAATTCACATCGAAGGAAAGGCTGGTGATTTCAAGGTCATCTTAAGAAAGAAGCCGCGTTATGTCGATATCACCAAGTGCACGGCCTGCGCAGACTGTGTTGCTCAGTGTCCAGTCTCCTTGCCCAATGAATTTGACATGGGGCTTGGAAAAAGAAAGGCAATCTACATCCCTTTCCCTCAAGCCGTCCCTCTCAAATATACCATCGACCGCAGAGGGACTCCTCCCTGTACAGCGACCTGCCCTCTCCATTGCAATGCCCAGGGATATGTAGCTCTTATCTCCCAAGGCAAGCTCAAAGAAGCCCTCGCCCTTGTGAGGGAGAAGCTTCCCTTCCCAGGAATCCTCGCTTATGTTTGTTCCCGTCCCTGCGAGACAGAGTGCAAACGAATCGAAGAAGATCGTCCCATTTCCATCTGCGATCTTAAAAGATTCCTCATTGACAATGTCGAGGAACCTGAGTTTGAGTTCACTCCTCCCGAGGAGAGAAATAAGAAGGTAGCCATTATCGGCTCAGGTCCATCCGGTTTAACGGCTGCCTATGATTTAAGAAAAATGGGCTATACCGTCACCCTTTTTGAGTCCCGAAATGAAATAGGCGGTCTTCTCACCCATGGATTCCCTACTTATCGCCTCCCAAGGAAAGTGGTAGAAAAAGATCTCTCCATCATTAAGAAGATGGGAATAGAGATCCGTGTCAATACCGAAATTGGCAAGGATATCTCTCCCGAATCTCTTTATGAATTCTTTGATGCAATCTTTATCGCTGCGGGTATGGCAGGGACAGAATCAATGGCAAGGGTCTTCAAAGGACTGAAGAGGATTCGAAGGGGAACGATTCGAGCCAATCCTGTCTCCCTTGAAACAGGTCTAAAAGGAGTCTTTGCAGGAGGAGATGTGGTGACTGGTCCTGGAACAATTATCGAATCCATGGCTTATGGAAGAAAGGCAGCCATTTCCATCGATCGATACCTCAGAGGAGAGGATCTGATAAGCGGAAGAGAATCTGAAGGAAAGCAAATCTCTCCTTTGCGAAGCCTCTTGCCTGATTCAAAAAGGTTGGAAAGGGAAGTCCCGCCTCATATGGTTAAGCCTCTCGGACCAGGCCTCACATTAGAAGACGCAATGGAGGAAGCAAAGCGTTGTCTCAATTGCGGCGGATGTTCAGATTGCGGAGAGTGTGCTAAGTACTGTCAACCCAAGGCCGTCGCATATGGGATGAAAGAAGAGATAGTCGAACTCAAAGTGGGAGCCATCATTCTTGCCACCGGTTTTGATCCCTTCGATCCAAAAAACAAACCTGAATTTGGATATGGGGTTTATCCCAATGTTCTCCACGGTCTCGAGGTGGAGAGGCTCTGCTCCGCTTCTGGACCAACGAAAGGTGAAATTTTAATTCAAGGGAAGAAACCTAAGGAGGTGGTTTTCATCCACTGTGTGGGATCGAGAGATAAAACCGTGGGCAACGAATATTGCTCAAGGGTCTGCTGCATGTATACCGCCAAGCAGGCTCATCTTCTTCGGGATAAGCTTCCGGAGGCTAACCTCACTGTCCTCTTTATGGATGTGAGGGCCTTCGGCAAAGGGTTTGAAGAATTTTATGAGAGGGTTCAAAAAGAAAGAATTGTCTACCGCAGAGGCAATCCTTCGGAAATCTATCGGAGGAATGGGAGATTGGTGGTCAGAGGTGAAGATACCCTCTTGGGAGAACCCTTCGAATTGGAAGCGGATCTGGTTGTCTTGGCATCGGGACTCGTTCCTCGAAAAGAAGATGATTTTCTAAAAATCATGCTCGGATTGGAAAAATCTCCGGACCGATTCTATTCGGAGGCACCTGGCCTCGATCCCATTAGGAGTGGAGCGGAAGGGATTTTTCTTGCCGGATGTTGTCAGGGACCAAAGGATATTCCGGATACCGTCGCACAAGCCAGCGGCGCAGCCTCTTTGGCTTGCGCGATTTTAGCCAAAGGACGTAGCCGCAACCTTTAGGTTGCGTATTTTAAATTCGAAGCATGAAATCCCCGCCTGCCAAAGAACTTGTTCGGCGGGCAGGCGAAACTCGAAACAAACTCAAATGCTCAAAATTCAAATGTCCCAAACCCCTCACCCTAGCCCTCTCCCCTGAGGGGAGAGGATGAAGGTGAGGGGGAAATTTTGATCATTCGAATTTTGGATTTGTTTCGGATTCCTGAACCTGTCAGGAACAGGTTTCGATATTCGGATTTCGGATTTT
>CAZFJD010000020.1:11658-19666 GCA_964518775.1 uncultured Syntrophaceae bacterium | reverse complement strand
CACATCCTTAGGGGAGCCTGCCATCCGAATCGATCGGTTATCGATCCATATCACCCTATCACATATCTTCTCAACATCCTCCATTGAATGGGAGACAAAAACCATGGTGACCCCGCTCTTTTTGAAACTCATCATTTTGTCGAGACACTTTTTTTGGAACTCCATATCCCCTACTGCCAAAACCTCGTCAATCAGTAAAATCTCGGGGTCGAGGTGTGCGATTACGGAAAAACCTAACCTCGCATACATGCCAGAGGAGTATGTCCTGATCGGTTGGTATACGAAGTCACCCAGCTCCGAAAATTCTATGATTTCGTCCATTCTGTTTTTGACCTCACTCCTTGTCAACCCGAGGAGGACGCCGTTCAGCATAATATTTTCCTTTCCTGTAAGCTCGGGATGAAATCCTCCTCCGAGCTCAAGGAGTGGCGATATCCTCCCCTTTACAATGACCTTTCCTTTGGATGGCTTTAAGACTCCTGCGATCAGACCCAATGCGGTGCTTTTGCCTACGCCGTTTCTGCCTATGATGCCGAGAGTTTCTCCTTTATAAACTTCAAAAGAAATATCCATTAAGACCTCATGCCTTGAATTCTTCATCGAACTCAGTGCCTTTGGTAGATTAAACAGAAAATTCTTAATCCCTCCAGTGATATGATAGTACAGAGGATAGCTTTTGTTCACACGGTCGAAGATGATGACAGGTTGGTTCATAATATCTCGGCAAATCTCCATGAAAGCTTCTTGTACACTTGATAACCCAATGCAAATACAAGAATGGCGTAGAGGAGGCTCATCAAAAGATAAGATGGATCTAATGCACCTTTAAGAAATAAGTTTCTCCAGCTTATCACCAAGGGAGCCAGTGGATTGAGGTTAATGAGAGGTTTATACGTTTCTGGGATCATTGTCTCAGGATAGATGATAGGAGTAAAATAGAAGAAGAGCGTCACAAATATACTGGTCAATCTCTCGAGATCCCTGAAGAACAAATTGACAGAGGAGACTACAAGAGAAACACCAAATGTTATCAAAAACTGAATGATCAGCAGTAACGGGATCCCATATAACCAAGAAAGAGACGGGGATTTCTGATAAATGAAGAGGAAAAGAACGATGACAGGAATGGACAGGAGGAAATGGATCATATCCTGAAGCACTGTTGTGAAGGGGATGATATCCCTTGGGAAATTGATTTTTTTAATGATGGAGGCATTCCCCAAGAAGACCATTGGAGACATATTCACAGAATTGGAAAACCACTGCCAAGGAAAAAGCCCGGCGATCAGGAAGAGGGCGTAGTTCTCCATCTCTATTCTCATAACGATTTTGAAGGCGATGAAGAATACAAAGGCGAAGGCAAGCGGGTGCCCTATCGACCAGAAATAACCCAGGAAACTACTCTTGTATCTTACTTTCATCTCCTTCTGGGTAAGAACAATGACCAGATCGATAAGATTGTGCTGCATCCATCTGCTTAAGAGATTTTTAAGGCTTTTGTTCCCCAGGCCCTTACAAGCTTTGTTTGCAGGGTTACTTCTTTTCGATTCTATGATATTCATCTTCAAATCTTTCAATATCATCCTCTTCGACGTAATCCCCGTTCTGGACTTCGATGATCTGCAGCGGAATGAGGCCCGGATTTTCTAAACGGTGTTTGACTGAGATAGGGATAAACGTGCTCTCGTTGGGACGGACATCAAAAACCTCTTCTCCTCGTGTCACCTTAGCTGTGCCAGAAACCACCACCCAATGTTCGCTTCGATGGTGGTGAACCTGAAGGCTCAATTTGGCCTTTGGATGAAGAACAATCCTTTTAATTTTGTATCGATCCCCTTTTTCCAATACCGTGTAATTTCCCCACGGCCTTTCTACGGTTCGGTGGATCACATGCTCTTCCCGCTGATTCCTTTTCAGGATTTCTACCACCTTTCTCACGTCCTGAACCATCTCCTTAGGTGAGACAAGGGTTGCATCCGGAGTATCGACAACGACCATATCCTTAAGACCGATTGTGGCCATCACCCGATCACAAGCGATGAGTATCGAATTCTCGCTGCCGACATCGACTAAATTCCCCTGTTTGATATTCCCGCTCTTGTCCTTTTCCAAAACCTCGGACAATGTTGCCCAGCTGCCTAAATCAGACCACCCAAAATCGGAAGGGATCACGAGAACGTCATGACTTTTCTCCAATACACCGTAATCGATGGAGATATTTTCAAACGAGGAATAGATTTCACGAAGAGTATCATCATTCAAATCATTCACTTCCCCAATCTTTTTTAGTCCCTTGGACAGATTGGGAAGGTGTGTCTCGATCTCTTTAAGGATCTTGGAGACCTTCCATACGAAGATGCCGCTGTTCCAATAAAAATTCCTCTGTTGGATAAGGGCCTCTGCCGTTTTTAAATCTGGTTTTTCCAAAAATTCCTCAGCATGAAAAATCTCTCCATCCGAACTCTCAAAGGCATGGCCAACTCGTATATATCCGTAACCAATCTCGGGTCTGTTCGGTTTGATACCGAAGGTTACGAGATACCCCTGACCTGCTGCGTCAATCGCCCATCTTAGTCTTTCCTGAAATTGTCCCGTGTCTCTGATGACATGGTCAGAAGGCATGACCATCATGATGACGTTCGGTGAGACTTTATTGAGAATGACTGCAGCCAGGCCAATAGCAGGAGCGGTATTTTTTCCCATCGGCTCCATGATAAATTTAATTTTTTCTGATTCCTTTCCCAGGGCTCGTAAATGGAAACGGATATCTTGGGCCAGGCTTTTCGTGGTCACAATCCATATATTCACGGGTGGATGAAAACCATCCAATCTCTTAATGGTCTGACGGAGAAGGGTATCCTCTCCTGCAATATGGAGCATCTGCTTCGGCCATGCCTCTCGACTTAAAGGCCAAAACCGCGTGCCTCTACCGCCCGCCAAGATAATGGCATGAATCAATTTTTACCTCCCATGCTTAAGTCATTATTGTTCGGACGATCTTTTCGCTGGCTCTTCCCTCTCCGAATAATCGCCTCCTTCTTGGAGGCCTTTTTTTGACTCTGCTACCCGCAACCTCTTCCATGATACCTTTCTGCCTCGCGCCCACCAACACATTCCAGCCACTACGAACCGTTTCGATCCATTCCGTCTCATCCCTTAATGTGATACAAGGAACGCCAAACCAATAGGCTTCCTTCTGGACACCTCCTGAATCGGTCAGGATGGCCTTCGCATATTTTTCCAATCTTAACATGTCGAGATAGGAAACCGGATCGATCAGTTTGATCCATCGGGTTTCACGGATTAGGTGATAGCGTCTTATCATCTTCTTTGTCCGAGGATGGAGAGGGAGAATGACGGGAACTTCTTTTCCGATATCATTCAGAGCACTCAAAATAGATTTCAATCTTTTGGGATCGTCTGTGTTTTCGGCTCGATGAAGGGTGGCCAGATAGTAACTCGTGATTCGTGATTCGTGACTCGTGACTCGTGAGGTCTCATGTTTGAGAAGATCCAGATCTTGGAGGATGGTCGATTTTTTTTCAGCCAGATCAGAATAGTAAAGGACTGAGTCATACATCACATCGCCTACTTTCTTGACGACCTTTGTCTTCCCATCCTTTATTCCTTCTTTGAGCAAGTTCTTTACAGCTCGATCAGTAGGACAGAAAAGAAAAGTAGAAAGATGGTCAATAAGGAGACGATTGATTTCCTCCGGCATCGTTCGATTATAACTTCTCAACCCTGCCTCCACATGAGCCACCGGGATATTCAGCTTGGCTCCAGCCAGGGCCCCTGCAAGTGTAGAGTTTGTATCACCATAAACCATGACGAGCCGAGGTTTCTCCTTTTGCAGTACCGCTTCGATCCTCTCCAGCATCAATCCCGTCTGCCTGCCATGAGAACCTGACCCAACTCCTAAGTGGTAATCTGGCTTTGGGAGGTTAAGCTCTTCAAAAAAGACTCTGTCCATCAGGTAGTCGTAATGTTGGCCCGTGTGAACCAATATTTCATGAATCCTTTTTTCGCCCTTGTTATAGGTCTTAATCGCCCGGCTCACGGCTGCAGCCTTTATGAATTGGGGCCTTGCCCCAACCACGGTGAGAATTTTCATTCCTTCGACTCCGCTCAGGACAACCCCTTCGACTCCCCTCAGGACACACCCCTTTGGCCTGCTCGAGATAAGCTTCTCAGACCTTTTCCATCAATTCCTTGCAAAATTCTAATATTAAACTTCCCTCTTTCAAGGCAATTTTAGCATCTTCCTCTACATATATTTCGTCGGGAGGAGTTCCAGTCTCTTCGTCCCCATATAAACTGGTTTCTCTCTCTTTCCTCATTTTTCTTGAAATCGATGCCAGACGGTCAATATTTTGAGCAAAGCCCTTTGGAAATTTTCCCCTATGTCTTTTTAACAAAATCCCCACGTCGTGGATCTTGGGGACTTCTATGCCTACATAGCGCAATGCTCCTTTTAAAGCCATTTCAACTGCTTCTTGTGCACGCCGGACAGCAAGATGCCAGATTTTTCTTTTGTAAAATGATTCCGCTTCCTTAAATATTTCCATCCCCTCTTTTAGGTAGCTTTTTGCCATCTCAAGATTAGTCATATCTCAAATACCTCTCCAGGTTGGTAATCCGGTTTCAATTCCCAGTACCGATAACTCCCTTCTTTTATTCTTTTAGCCCCTAATTTCTTTAGAGAGATCTTTAATCGATCTAATATGTTAGAAAAAAAGAAATTCTTATCGTATAAAATTTTTATATCCTCCACCATATCAAGATATAAAGGCGATAGCTTCTTGGCTTCTTCTGGAGTTTTCAAGATAACACAAATGTCCGAAATAATGCCTTGACTTCTTAACAGTTCCAGTAGGGGATCAATTTCATGATCCACATTCTCCAATAAGTCCATTCTTGCAAAACGACCTTTGGGCAATTCTTTTGCAATGACTAAGAGGTCGATGTCAGAAAAAGGGGTAGCTTCATTTCGAGCGACCGATCCAAAGAGGGCTACAGTAATAAGTCTTTCTTTCAAATGATATTGCACGGCTTTGCAATATTGTTTAGCAATCTGAAGCAGTCTCTTATTGATCTTGATCTGGCTTGCCATTCTATGCTCCTAAGAATTCCACTCTTTCTTTCACTTTATGATACCGCTTTCCACAGGCTTTGCATACTGCTTTACCGGACTGAAATTTGATCTCTGCAGCACACTGACAAACCCAACTCTTCACCCTTCCCGGATTTCCGTAAACCAAAGCATAATCCGGGACATCCTTGGTGACGACAGAACCGGCTCCGATAAAGGCATATTGGCCAATTTGATTTCCACAGATGATTGTAGCATTAGCACCGATCGTCGCCCCTTTTCTTACTAAGGTTTCTCGAAACTCCTTCTTTCTCGATATGAAGCTTCGCGGATTAAAAACATTGGTAAAGACCATGGAGGGCCCACAAAAGACACCGTCCTCTAAAATCACCCTGTCATAGATAGAGACGTTATTCTGAATCTTAATGTTATCACCCAAGATGGCTCCTGAACCCACGAACACATTTTGCCCGATGATACAATTCTTCCCGATCTTTGCACCCGACATGATGTGAGAGAAATGCCAGATCTGAGTTCCCTCCCCGATCTCCACAGGTTCATCCACCACGGCTGTGGCATGGACAAAGTGTCTCTTTTCCATCTTCTCATCCCCAGAGAATAAAAGTATTTTGTCTGAGGGTTAAGGTTATGGTTAAGATGCCTATTTGGTCAATGGGTTAGGTCTTTCCTGCCTGCGGTAGGCAGGGGTCTCAAAAATCTTTAGACTTAACCCTTTGGCCCTTAACTAAACTGCCTTCCTGGCCTTAACCCAACAACCTAGCCCCCTTTATGAATTACAATCCCTGTACGCTTATCGGAATTCCTTTCTCCTTTAAGGATTGCTGGGCAGCCATTAGGATTTTTACCACCTTCAGCCCATCCCTCGCCCCTGTCTTAGGTGTCTTTCTCGATTCGATGCACTGGACAAAATGTTCTGCTTGAGCTCGAAGAGGCTCCACCATTTTAACGCTCGGTATAGTAATATCACCAAATCTCAGGCTCAGGTATTCTCCATAAGTCGAGTAAGATATACTTCCAACCCCCTTATCATATATTTTTAACTTCTCAGAGACCTCCATATCATCAAAAACCGCCATCTTCTTTGAGCCTACGATGGTAATTTTCCGCAACTTGTGAGGGTCCAGCCAACTTAAATGGATATTGGCTATCTTGCCATCCGAGAATTGGAGACTGAGGAATACCACATCTTCAATCCCCTCCTGAATGTAGCTTTCTCCATGGGCAGAGACCATAACAGGTTCTTCATCGAGAAGATGAAGGATCACCGAGAGATCATGCGGAGCAAAAGAGAGGAGAGCGTTTTCATCCTGTCGAATGACACCGAGATTGACGCGCTGTGTATAAATGTAATAGATCCTTCCCAACTCTCCAGAGATCATCATCTCTTTCAATCGATCCACCACGGGGTGATACATCAGCAGATGGCCGACCATGAGGATCCTTCCCCTCTTCTCCCCAATCTCCAACATCTCCTCTGCTTCCTTTGAGTTTAGGGCCATGGGCTTCTCGACCAATACATCCTTGTCGGCCAATAACGCCTCTTTTGACAACGAATAATGCGAGAGGGCTGAGGAGGCAATGACGATCCCTTTCACTTCTGGGTTGCGGAGTATAGGCTTCAAATTCTCCACTGTCTTTGATTGGGGATAGGACTTCTGGATTGACTGAAGCTTAGAAGGATCGCTATCGCAGATATACTCCAGTCGAACATTGGGGAGTTCTGAAAATACCCTGATATGATTCTTTCCCCATGCTCCAGCCCCAACCACGGCGATATTGATCATAAAACCTCCTTGCCAGATGAATTCCAAAATTCAAATGTCAAATCAATGACAGATGACTTAGTGCCAAATTATCTTCCCATTGGACATTTGGACTTTATTTGAACTTTGAACTTGGACATTTGATATTGGTTTATTGGTTAAGTCCCATTCCTTTGGGACGAAATCTCAGATACCAGTATAACAGATAAACATATTGAGAAAGCCTTTTCCTCCACTTTCTTATCATAAATAATGTGAAAAAGGATGCCATTCCCATAAAAACAGTTTCAATGATGAGTTTAATGATCGATCCAGTGAGAAGAATAAACCATTGCAACCTTCCTCTATGCTTTTTGAAGAACTGGTATCGGGATGAGTGATATTCCACCTTTGCCCTCCTCTTCTCGATCTCGACGCCCTTTCCCTGAAGATGATAAATTTTAACGTCGGGGACGTGAAAGATTTTCCAACCAGCCTCCCTCATCCGATAACACCAATCCGTCTCTTCGAGGAAGAGAAAATAATCCTCATCCAATAGGCCTACCTGGCCGATTGCATCCTGCCTCACCATCATGCAGGCGCCAATGACCGAATCGACTTCAATAGGTTCAGTATAATTCCTTTCCTTACCTGGAAATGTTTCTGGGAATAACCACCTCAAAAGGTTCTTGTTAAGAAGCTCCGTAGCTAAAGACGGGAATTTGGCTATGGAGTTCTGCTTCGACCCATCTGAATTTAGAAGCTGGGCCCCTGCTGCTCCGGACTCCGGATGAGCCTCCATGAAAGAGATCAATCTATCAACGGCTCCTTCCTGCACTTTGGTATCCGGGTTGAGAAGAAGGATATACTTTCCTTTCGACAAGCTCAAGGCCTGATTATTCGCCTTGGCGAAGCCGAGGTTCGTCTGATTTTCAATAAATTTCACTTGCGGAAACTCCTCCCTCGCAGCGGTTAGGCTTCCGTCTTTTGATCCATTATCAACGACAAAAACCTCCATCTCAGTCCATTTGACCGCCTGATAAACCGATTCCAAGCATTGGAGAAGAAGGTCCTTGGTGTTCCAATTCACTATAATGATCGAAAGATCCATAATGATTGATCAATGCCAGATGATAAAGTTCCAATGTCAAAT
>CAZFJD010000020.1:0-11558 GCA_964518775.1 uncultured Syntrophaceae bacterium | reverse complement strand
TCTCCATGACTTTCTTAAGAACGGACAACAGACGGGGAGCGCAAGCTTGAAGGGTATACTTCTCCAAGACTCTTCTCCTCCCTTCACGCCCCATTTTCACACGTAATCCTCGATCTTCGATGAGGATAGAAACTTTCCTTTCCCAGTCCTCCGGAGTCATGGCCCAAAATCCATTGACGCCATCTTCCACCAAATCTCGATTGATTCCAACCGGAGTGCATACTACAGGAACACCAACGCCTTGGTACTGGATAATCTTGAGGCCACACTTCCCCCAGGACCAAGGATCATCGACGAGAGGCATCAAGCCGATGTCGAAGCTCTGAAGATCGGCCACTTCCTCTTCTGATGTCCATCGCTTCTTCAGAACGTTCATCTGCTGGCAATCAAAAAAGATATCGCAGACGATTTTAAGTTCACACCGGGGGTATCTCTTTCCGATCCTTTCAAAGATAGGACGCATCTCCTCTAAGTAATGGATTGATCCATGGTCTCCAATCCATCCCAGGATGACCTTCTCGTTATGATTAGGATAATCTTTTAAATGATACCTTTCCTGATCAATGGCTGACGGGATCACCTCAACGTTAGGATTAAATGGGAGCACCTCTTTTCTTAGAAATTCGTTTCCAGCGATGACAAAATCGGAGGACTGAATCATCTGAACAAAGCGCCTCCGACGGGTTTTCGAAACCGGCTCTTTGGCTTTTGAGTTTCGATACATGACCGCGTCATCAAAATCATAAACAATCCGCCTTGCCCTCTTCCGCAGCAGTCCGAGCCTTGGTTGGTTGAACCTCTTCCTTTGAAGGAAAATGATATCATATTGGGGAAGATCCTTAAAGAATTCGATATTTTCCTTCAGCGTCCTGGGATAGAGGTTGACTGTTGTTTCCACTCCGTTCATTCTCAGAAAAGGGATGTATTGAAGCACCCGGTATCGACTGGCTGCCACGGAATAGCCTTGGATAAGAAATAGAACTTTCGTTTCGGGTACCTCTCACATTTCAGTGGTGGGGAAAAATGGTTCTCATCCGTTCTCGCTTATCTTTTTTCAGCCACAACTAAAATGGATTTGGCAAAATCGATGCCGAGATATCGGTGGAGATGGGCCATCACATACACTCGCCATAGATAACGGTGAAACGCATCACTATAGGTGCGGTACATGGCTCTGATTTGAAATCCTTGCGCCAGGAGAATGCCTCCCAACTCGTCATAACAATAAGCTACCCGATGCGTGGCATCTCTCCAAAATCGGTTGGGATTAAAGACATTGGGTGTACTGAGAATTAATCGTCCTCCCTCATTGAGGAGATCGTAGACCTTCTTCAAAAGCCGAACGCCCTCCTGCAGTTCCAAGTGCTCGATCACCTCAAAGAGAAATACGACGTCGAAAGACTCTCGAATCTCATCGAGGTTATAGAAATCATGGAACTTTTCCTTGTCGACATCCATACTTTTATAGATGAGATTTGGGTAATAACTTTTAAGTCGCCTTTCGAAGTTCCGATTTGAGGCTCCGATCTCCAGAACCTTCACTCCGTCCCGGACGATCTCCAATATCAGAGGGAACCGCTTCCGAAGGATCTTTAAACGCCAGATCTCAGGATAGCTCTTATGAATTTTATCCCTATATTCAAAGAGCTTACTCCATGAGATCCCTTCATTCATCTTAAATTCTCCCAAACTCGTTTTCTCTTGACGGTCTCGAGGCTTTTTTCAACAGATTTTCCTCGATAATACCTTTCATCTCTTCCCAATTCTTTTCAGGAGTAGTCGACTCTGCTAAATGCCGAGCCAAAATGGAAGCCCTCTGTCTCACCTCGGGGTTTAGAAAATGCGATATCTTTTGCGCAAGAATCTGCTCATCTTTGGGGTCTTCGATGACAAATCCTTCTTGACCATCCGTCAATATACCACTCGCCCCATTAGAAGAAGTGGTGATTACTGGTAATCCACTGGCCAACGCTTCCAAGACAGCGAGTGAGCATGCATCGTAGAAGGTAGGGTGGACCAGGAGGTCTGCTGCTCCGTAATATTTCTCTGGCTCGTTCGTCGAACCTGCAAAAATGACTTCCTCAGAAATCCCTATTTCTCTTGCTAAACGAAGATAGGCACTTTGTCGATCCCTTCCCAGGATTAGAAGCTTGAAAAGGGGACTGTCCCCTTTTTTTATTTCAGCCAACGCCCTGATCAGGCAATCTAACCCTTTCATTCTGAAGTTGTTGGAGACAAAAAGGATAACAAACTCATCTCCGATGCCGTGCCGGTTTCTAACCTCCTCCCGATACTGCCGATTCCGGGGATGGAATCGCTCAGTATCTACCCCATTGTAGATTACAACGATCCGGTTCTCAGGAATCTTATACCAACGCATGATATCCTGTTTCACCATATCGGATATGGCAATGACTTTAGAAAAATTTTTTCTTCTATAGGGGGCATCCTCGATCCAGCCGTTTATCCATTGCTTGGGGCTCAACATTCTTCCTAAGAATTTTATCGTCCAGGAGAGAGGGTGATCGTAGGCCCTGAGGCTCCGCCAAAACCATGCCCAATGAACACCGCCATGGGGCTGAAGAATATCCGCTTTTAATGTATTTCCAACGCCGAGAGTCACATCGTAATTTCCGTTTTCGATTTCTCTGCTTGCTCTAATTGCAAAGGAAAATAGTCGAACGCCTTTAGAAAGTGGAATCGTTCTTACCTTATGGAAGTACGTCTTGGAGTCTGCTTGCTCCCAATGTTCGGCGTAGACATGAACCTCAAAACCCTCATCAACCATCCGGCTGCATAGATCGACGAGATACCTCTCGGCTCCCCCTCTGATCCTGGAGAAATCTAAGATGGCTGTCGCAAATCTTATCTTCCCCATAAACGAATCACTTAACCTACCAATATTCCTTTTTATATTTTCTGTAAAACTCGATGGTCTTCCGGAGCCCTTCCTCCAGATTTGTCACGGGCTTCCAACCGACGATTCTTTTGATCTTCGAGATATCGGTATAATAATCTCCAGGCTCTACCTCTTTTCGCTCCTTCGTGAACTCTGTGAAAGCAACCTTCCCTGTTCCAGCGATCTCCACAATCTTCCTTGCCAGATTGATGAAGTTAATGGGAATGCCTGTCCCCACATTAAAAACCTCACGATAGGCTTCGGCACACGCTCCAACCTGCAAAAAGCAATTCACCAGGTCGTCGACATAAAGAAAATCTCTCATGATCTGGCCATCTCCAAAAACAGGAATCACCTCATCATCGATGGCCTTCCGGATAAACCAGTTGAGCACCCCGTATTCATCATGCGCCATCTGGTGTCGAGGCCCATAGGTATTTGTGATCCGAAGACAGGTTCCAGGGATCTTATGGACATCATGATAGACAAGCACCATCTTCTCTGCGGTCAAATTTGTCACCGCATAGATTCCTTTGGGATTCGTGGGATGATCCTCGCCCACGGGCAACGTCACACTCGAACCATACTCTCCTCGTGTCCCTGCGAAAATCATCTTCGCCTCTCGATTATTTTTCCGACACGATTCGAGAAGCACAAGCGTTCCTCGACAGTTGATATCCAGATCTTGAATGGGATTTCGAATGCTATCGACGTGATTGACCTGTCCGGCAAGATGGAAGATATACTCCTGCCCCTTCACGAGATAGTCCATCGAATGAGAATCCCTCACATCGCTGAAGTTAATCTTCATGTGATCAACAACCTCTCTCACATTGAAGAGATTTCCTCCAAGGCGAGGCATCATATTATCCACAATCGTCACCTTTGATCCCAGCCGCACCAACTGAGCCGACAGGTTGGATCCGATAAAGCCCAATCCACCCGTCACGAGCACGCTCTTTCCCTCAAAGACCTTTTCATAGGGGGTCATTTCCCTTCTCCTTTGCACGCCTGGTCATTTCCCAAAGCTTCGCATATTTGATGAAGACATAAAACATCGTCGCTACGATGATGATTAACCCGGGCAACCCATCTCGAAATCCTGACTTCAAAAGGTACTCCTTCACGAACCGAAAGGGAGGGTGAAAGAGAAGTTTCAGGAGGCTAAATTTCTCTCCCTTTTTAAGCATATCCTCTACCGCAATTTGGGAATATCTATCAATGATCTGAATCTGATCCGAAATGTCCCGATAGTTATAATGAAGATATTGATTCTTTAAAGAGCCGACCTTCCCATTCACCACCACCTTGGCATGAAGCCCACCTTCCCACCTCCCTTTATCCCTTCGATAGAGGCGGATTTCATAGTCTGGGTACCATCCCCCATATCGAATCCACCTTCCCAAGTAATAAGTGCGGCGGTAAACATGAAACCCATCCACACCCTTTCTCTCTTCCTTCAACACCCCTCGAATCTCTTCTGCCAACTCTGGAGGAATCTCCTCATCCGCATCGATAAACATAATCCACTCATTTTTCGTCAGGTCTGCAGCATGTTGATATTGATCCCGGTGTCCAGGCCATCTTCTCTGAAATACTTTATTCGTGAACTTCCGGCATATCTCCACGGTCTTATCATGACTGAAGGAGTCCACAACAATAATCTCATCTGCCCAGGTGACACTCCTCAGGGCTTTTTCCACAGTCCTCTCGTTATTGTAGGTGATCATGTAAACCGAGAGCTTCGGCCCTTCCTTCAACCCTTCCATGGTCTAACCTTAAATCCTTAAAGTGTTTGGGTTAAGGTTACGGTTACGAAGCCCGTTTGGTTTAGGGTTAGAGGGTTACGTCAAGTTCTTAAGACCAACAACATAACCTAATAACGAAACGGGCATCTTTGCCGTTGCCGTTGGACGGAGCCCTTATTTTCTAAGCAATCGCTCGCATGCCTCCAATACCTTCTGAACTTCCAACCTTTTCATGCACGTTCTATCCTCGCAGCCTTTTAAATTACAGGGAGAACATTCCATCTCCTCCCGTACGACCGCGCTTCTCCTATTTTGGGGTCCCACATAGAATGGGTCAGTAGGACCGAAGATCCCCACTACCGGAATATCAAAGGAGGAGGCAAGATGCATGATTCCGGAATCGACACCGACAAACAGGCTCGCCTCCTTCAGAAGATAGCAGAGATCCTTTAGATCTATTTTCCCTGCCAGATTCGGCACAGGGTTGATCTTCTGGCCTTTCTCTTTCTCCCTCACGATCCCAATGATTTTATCATTTACTTCTATACTGTCTCCGCCACCCACAAGAACAGGGGTAAAGCCATATCTCTCGCTCAATCGAAGGATCAAATCTCCAAACTTCTCCTCCTCCCATGCCTTCACCCTTCTTCGAGCAGAAGTTCCCGGAGAAACCACGACATACTTTCCCTGGATTTGAGAAATCCTCGATCCGTCCAATCTCATTGCATCCTCTTCAGTTGGAAGGGTTATCAGGCCCACATAATCTTTCTGCTCAGCGTCGACATTCAACCTGTTCAAAAGCTTCAAATGATCGTACCAACCATGATGACCCTCCACCTTTTCTTTTACATCGAGGCCAAGATCCCATGGAAAATTTGAAAATCCGGCCTTCACCTTTGCCCCACTCAAAGTGGCTAATAAGAGGCTTTCCACAGAGTTGGAGAGGGCGATGAATAGATCGTATCGATTTTTGCGTACCTCCTTCAAAAGGATAAAAGAATGTTCTATTCCTCTTTCCCGATAGAGGAGACGATGGATATAAGGTGAATGGACTAAAAGGTCTTTAAGGTAGGGTCTGACGATGGAATGGATGACAGAGTCCGGAAAGGCCTCTTTTAAGGCCTTTAATAGAGGGAGAGAAAAAACGAGGTCTCCAATCTGATTGAGGTGCAAGACGCATATCTTCTTTAGTTTCATGATGTGATCAGAGAAAAAAGTTATGATCCTCGACGATTTCGATTTCTTTAATGTCCTTTGCGGAATGGATGATGCCTTCCAACCACCAGTTGGAGTGATTGTAAAAACACCCGACGACTTTGCATTCTTCCTCGGCATCAAAGGTCATCACTGATTCGGCAGTCCTTTTAAGGCTTTCCTCAAGTTTTTCAGGGGTCGAATAACCATCGCTCTCTGCAATCTTGGCCTTTTCTATACCCCGAAAGGCTGGACAGTGAAAGATGCCCGCCGGGGTCACCACGGTTCTGAAAAATTGCATATGACATCGTTTCGGCTGCTTTTTTATCCGTGCGGTTTCGCCATTCAACATGGCCCTAAGATTGACGCTTTCAAGAATCTTCACCTCACCTTGGGCAATCTCTTCCGCTTTTCGTAGATTCTTCTTAATTTCCGCAACGATCTCATTCTCCCTCTCTGGATCCACCTTATCCAGCAGGGATTCCCTCTTTGAATCTTCAAGCCGGATAAGGCATGGTTTGAAGGAAACGTAGTCAAAGGCGTGCTCCTTAGCTAATCTGACAGAATCAGCCATTTCGTCGATATTTGGGCTTAATCGATTTCCGTTATTTTCCAGTCCGTCCCATACGATGACGAAGGAATATCCTAAGGAGACTCTGGAATTCATCTCTTTTATCTTTTGGGCCTCTCTCAATATTCGTTCCAATATCACCTCTTTTTTGGGCCGATGTAAATTTCTGAAGGTATCTTTCCTGGCTGCGTCAATCGAAATTCTGATCCAATCCTTCTCCTCTAACAGCCCCGCCACTTCGGCAATCTTATCCATTCTCGAACCGTTTGTTACGATCCCGATTTCAAGTCTTTTATTTTTTATATACCGGACGATCTCTCCAAAATTTCTATGCAGCGTGGGCTCCCCTCCCCCTACCAAGATCACGGAGAGAAGGCCATTGGCGTGCAAGGTATCGATCGTCTTCCGAACCTCTTCCAATTTTAGATATTCTCCAGTATTGAGAATCATTGAATCGACACAGTAAGAACAGAGGTAGTTGCAGGCCGAGGTGACATCCAAATTGATGGAGATGGGGCCAAGATGAGGTAAAATTTGATTATAAGAACATCTATCCAGATCTCTTTGCCACGAAATATATTCTCTCACTCTCGTGATTACGGATTCCTGTCTTAGTTTTGAGCTAAAATCATGTTCCCGACGTTTAAGCGTTTCCATTTTTCCACTCTTTTTGCAGGGAGGTCCTGTCCTTAAGCCTCGATGCAGCCATCATAAATCTTTTTTAGCAGGGAGGCGTTGCTGATAATGTGATCACCTCCAATAAGGGGTTCCTTCTTCTTCTCTATCGCTTCAATAAAATTTTTGACCGACAGTTCAAGGGGATCTGCTATCTTCATTTTTTTGTAGCCATAGCTAAAATAGATGTCATAATTCTTAAGATTCAAGCTCCTGCTGACAATCTTATCATTCAGTCCAAAGTGGAAATCTCGGGGTTGTTCCTCTTTCCTGGCCAACTTTATGAAAACCGCACAATCCCTTACTCCGAAGAGATATTGGAACGTTATGATCATTTCCTCTTTCTTAATCCAGTCAACCCTTAAATCCGATATTTCTCCCTTGCCCAGTAAAACATAGAGAATGCTTAAGGCATGGGGAACTGATTCTGAGATCATCTCCTTCCCCGAGCAAAAAGGGGACATGGAGATAAAAAATTTATTCGACTTCTTAATCTCGATCTCTCCGCATGCCCTTTTATAATACTTTATGGCGAAGGGCCATTGGGAATTCATCGCCACGGTCAACTTCTTCTCATGGACTTTCTCAAGAATATCTTCGACTTTTCTCCCGAAATCTTCGATGTCAGGTCTTATAAATGGTTTTTCGCAAAAGATATTCAATCCGAAATCGACCGAATTTAAAAGATACTCATAATGGGTGAAGGAAGGAGAGGCGATCACTACCGCATCAGGCCTCTCCTTTTCAACCATCGCACTAAAATCCGTATACGGATTGCAGTCTATCCCGTACTTCCTGAGAGCTGAAGATGCCTTTTGGCTTGTCTCTTTAGTCGTTCCAAGGACAGAGACGACTCTTGCCCCATTCCTGTGGAAGTATTTCCCAATATATTCACCAATACCACTTCTATTTCTGCCTGCCCCTATGATCGAAACCTTCTTCATTGTTAAGAACGTATGTTATGATATTTATTCACCAAAATCAATAATAAGATACTTTCA
Source organism: uncultured Syntrophaceae bacterium (assembly GCA_964518775.1). GTDB lineage: Bacteria > Desulfobacterota > BSN033 > BSN033 > UBA1163 > JACAEX01. Next base: position 3,470 of record CAZFJD010000020.1, on the reverse strand, counting down.
AGCACTGATGGACAATATCTCTTTTGTTGCCTTAAAAACATCATCCACGGTAATCACCTTCAAACAGGTGAGTTCCTTGCAGGACTGGTTTCTGCAGGGGTTACAGCCCACTTCTTTCCTGACCTTTTTATGGAGCCCAAGAGGTTCATACAAAATCGGATCAGTTGGCCCATAAATAACAACCATTGGAGTTCCAAGGAGCGAGGCAATATACATCGGGCCTGTATCTCCTCCTATATAGAGACTACAGCGTTTAAAAATCTCTCCAAGTTGAGTCAGGGATTCAGTGACAGGCCCCAAAATAGAATGCTCCTTCATCTCCTTCTGAATACCTTTTACCATCTCCAGTTCACCAGGGCCCCAGGTAAAAATCACTGTAGCTTTGAGCTCACGGATCAATCGATCTGCCAACTGTGAATATTGAGGAGGCATCCACCTCTTGAAGGAAGTCTTTGGGCTGGTTCCTGAATGGATTGCAATGACCGGTCCTCCAAGCGAAGAATTGAACGAGTTGAAGAATTCGTCGATATATTCCTTATCCTTTGCAGGAATGTAGAGGTCGGATCTGAAGTCTTTTACTTCCAATCCTATTCCTTTAAGGAGGGCAAAATTCCTTTGGAATCGGCTCATCTGTTCATCTGGAAGGCTCACCTTGATATTAGAAAAGAGGGAATTGCCCTCTTTGCTCGATCTTCGATCAAACCCGATCCGCCTGGGAGAACCCGAAAGATAAGAGAGGAGACCGCTCTTAAGGATCCCATGAAAATCGAGGATGATATCGAATTCTCGCCTTCTCAAACCCAAAATGAACTCCACCACTTCCCTTATTGTCCTCCACATCTTCTTCACCGATTTTATCCCATCTGCCCACTTCCTTCTGGGGAAGAGAATGACCTCATCAATCTCGGGCTGGCTTACCAACAGGGCCTTGGACGGTTCTTCAACCACCCATGCGATGGAGGACGAAGGGTAATGTTCCTTTAGGGCCTTTACCGCCGGCAGGGTTCGGATCACATCTCCCACGGCGCTTAGCCTTAAAACTAAAATTTTTTTGTAATTGCCCATGAAGAATGAAAATGGTTTAATAGTCTATAGGTTACGGTCAGGAAGCCCGTTTGGTTTAGAGTCAATGGGTTACGGTTAAAAAGAATCTTGAACCTGTCAGGAACAGGTTTTAAAGACCAACAACATAACCCTTTAACGAAACCGGCATCTTTACCTTTACCTTTTGACAATTAACCTTCATGTTATAGCGTGATTCATGGTTGAAAGATTAACCCATTGCCATATAATTTTCAATAATAAATCCAGCACCTTCAGCAAGGTATTAAGGAAAGGTGCTTGATGAAAACAGAGAGATGTCCGCAGCAAGACTTATCTATTAGCAGGCTGAGCCTTCAGGTATGGAAATCGAAGGGTTGACTTGATTAAAGAGAGACCAATTATCCAGCGAGGAGTTCTGCAAATTCCTCAGGCATGCTTTTCGGCTTTCCATTTGAATCGAGACAGAGGTGACGTGTCTCTCCTTCAGCGATGACCTCTTCCTTACTCTTGCGCAAGACCCGATATCCAAATGTGATCATCCGTCTGTTCATCCCCTTAAGCCAAGTTCTCACTGTAATCATCTCATCATACCGGGCGGCATTTCGGTAACGGCATTGGGCATCGGTTACAACGAGTTTATACCCCGAGGATTCAAAGTCAGAGTAGGAGAACCCCTTTTTTCGACAGAACTCAGACCGTCCGACTTCGAACCAAATCAGGTAGTTTGCATAGTAAGCCACTCCCATTTGATCCGTCTCTGCGTACCTCACACGAATATCAACATCCACCGTTTTCATCTCGACGGCTCCTTTCCAGGAGTGGGGAGATCGAATTGATAGATGATCTCTCCTTCTTTCACCATCCCTAACTCCTTTCGCGCGATCTCTTCGATATAACGTTTCTCATGCTGCAACCTCCTCACCTCCTCCCTCAGCTTCCGGTTCTCCTCCTCCATCTTCATATTCGTCTCCTTGAGCCGGACCAACTCCTTCTGCAGACGAAGAAGATGAAGTATCCCTTTATCTCCGAAGAAGGTGAGGAAAATCAGGGTCAAAAAGAAAAAAAGAACTAAAAGGAGAATGCGTTTCTTTCTCATCCCCCGCTAAGCAGAGCTCCAAAGCGGATGAAATTGCCTATTGGAGCTTAAATTTAATGGGGAGGACGCCCCATTGTTCTACTTGAGGCTGATCGATTGGCAGAGCAGCAAACCGCCACTGTTTCAAATACTGGATGGCAATCCGCTCCAGCTCCGCATCCCCTTTCACAGTGGGGACAATTCGATCCACCATCCCGTTTGGGAGTACCCAGAAGGTTAGCTCGATTTCCGCTTCCACCTTCACTTTTACATGGGGAGGTTGAGGCCTCTCGATGATCTTCCGCATGCCCAGTGGTCCTTTGATCCCTAACCGAAGGTTCTCCTCTAAGGGTTTCTCAGGAGAAGGCTTCTCCCTCTTGTTGAGGAGTTTTCCAATCACCTTCTCGGCGCCTTTATCCTTCGACTGAAGGGAGTCGATCTCATCCTTGAGAGGAGGGATGGGAGGTTCTAAATGGAAAAGATCTTCTTTTTTCTTCAGATATTCTTTCAATTCCTTCTCCATCTCCTTAAACTCTGAAGAGTTCTTCAGGGCCTGAGTCTTCTCTTCCCCTGTGAGAGAGTCAAATTTTTTCGGGCGCGGATATTCCGAAGCGAAAGACCTCCAATCTTGAAGAGCGCTCGCCTCCCTCATCTTCTTAAGGATGACCTCCTCTCTTATCCGCCTCTCCTCGGGAGGGATTTCTCCCTTGTCCCACCCCAATATCCTTTTGCTCTCCCTGGTTAACGTTCGCCATTCCTCCCCAAGGCGAAATCGGAAGGATGGGTCAAAAAAGAAAAGCCAGGATAGAAATCCTACAAGCACAAGGCAGGCAGCAATGAGAAAAGGGGTCAATCGCCACTCTCTTTTCGATCTCTTTCCCATCACCGAACCATCCCTTGGTCGATCTGATCAAGCATCTTTTTGGCCATTTCCCGTCTCTCCTCTCTCCGAGTCTTCTCTAACAACTTCCGGTAAACCCGTCTGGCCTCAGAGAGTTTCTTCGCTTCGATGTAGAGGGAGCCCAACCGCAAAAGGGCCTCCTCCACCACTTCTGTCTGATGGGGATAGAGGTAAATGACCCTTGAGAATTGAAGGATGGCCTGTTCTCTGTTCTCACTTCCGAGATAGGCCTCCCCCATCTTTAGCTGAGCCTGACTGGCCACGAGCTCCTCTGGGCTCCGAGCAGCTATGGAAAGAACAGATACGGCCTCCCCAAACCTTTTCTGACTCAAGTAGAGGAGTCCCAATCTTAAATGGCCTTCAAAGCGGATGTCATCCTGCGGAAACCTTGTGAGCAGCTCACTTAAGATCTTCTCGGTCTCTTCTGTCTTCCCTAAGCCTCGATAACCC